>CAYHXK010000073.1:0-10147 GCA_964360125.1 uncultured Sterolibacterium sp. | reverse complement strand
GTCTGCATTGGCAGAATGTGTCCACTCCATGATATGGCGAAGCTTACGAAATCGCTTAACCCGCTGCAGGACCTGCTCTACGCGACCCCAGGCATGTCCGGCATGGGCCGCCGCCGGGCCGCCTGCTGGTGGCGTATGTGGCTCAACGCCAGGGCGCCGGCAGTTGGTGGGTGGATTGGTTGGAATGGCTGAAGCCGCGATCCGCAAAACTGCAAAAGGCGGGTACGCTCGCCAAGCATCGGGGAAATCTTGACGGCAGTCAATGTGGCGATCGCTGCGGATGTTGACAATACCGCTTCCAGCCATTGTGAACCATTACATCATGAGCACCATCAGCGAAATCCTGCCGGACCATCACAAGCAGTGCGACGAATTCTTTGCCGCTGCCGAGGAAGCGGCCCGACTCGGCAACTGGGTGGAATGCGGCGCAACCTTCGGACGTTTTTCGCAGCAGTTACTGGCGCACTTCGATGCCGAGGAAAACTTGCTTTTCCCTGCATTCGAGTCCGTCAGCGGCATGCGCGATGGTCCAACCCAGGTGATGCGGATGGAGCATGGGCAGATGCGGCAACTCCTCGGTCAGCTCGAAACGTCGCTGCATGCCCAAGATACGGAGTCTTTCGCCGGTGTTGCCGAAACCTTGCTGATACTGATGCAGCAGCACAACATGAAGGAGGAGAACATTCTCTACCCCATGTGCGATCGGGCGCTGGGGGCACAGGTTGATCATATGGCGGAACAGTTGAGGACTCGCCTGGAGAAGGATCATGTCTGAGCAACGGGTGATCGATGGCCGCGATCTGCTGCCGCCCGAGCCGCTGGAACTGACGCTGGCGGCGCTAGATACCTTAGGCCCGGAGGAGGAGTTGCTGCTGCTGCTCTACTGCGAGCCGCATCCCTTGTATTCAATCCTTGCTCGCAACGGCTATCGCTACCGCGCCGAGCTGCGCGAGGATGGCACCAACGAAATCTACATTCGTAAAGCATAAGTCGAGCGATCTTTGCCGATGCACCCCAATCTGTCCTTCGAGCAGGCCCCAGCGATCTCGGTGCCGTACCGTTTCTTCCTGACCGCACCCCTGTTCGGTGCTGCGGCTGGCCTGTTGTTGGCCTGGCTGGGTCCGGCGGCGCTGGAGTCGCGCTGGACGCCGGGCACGCTGGCATTGACCCATTTGTTAACGATGGGCTACATGCTGCAGGCGATGTGCGGTGCGCTGCTGCAATTTGTGCCGGTTTCCACCGGCGGCAATATCTGGCGACCAAAACTGGTGGCTGTAGTGGCGCACCCTGCGCTGGCGCTGGCGGCATTGCTGCTGGTATTGGCCTTCATTTCGGGCTGGCCGGCGCTGTACAAGATCGCCGGGCTGATGTTCGCGGTCATCCTGGGTGGATACTTGATCGTCGTGTCGGTGGCGCTGTTGCGCACGCAGGCGCAGGGCAGGAGCCTCCAGATGTTGCGCCTGGCCATATTCGGCCTATTGGTGACCTTGATCCTGGGTACGTTTTTGGCGGTAGCGCTTGGCTGGCAGACGGGCTGGCCGCTGCTGATCGTCGCTAATGTCCATGTTGCCTGGGGCTTGGGCGGATGGGCCTTGATGTTGCTGATCGGAGTGTCCTACCTCGCGCTGCCGATGTTCCAATTGACGCCGCCATATCCGGGCTGGCTGACACGGTTGCTTCCGTACGGCATGCTGCTGCTGCTGTGCTTGTGGTCGCTGCAACTCCTCGCTTGGGAGGATACGCCGCAAGCGTGGCAGTCCGGCGTGGCGCTCGCCGGATTGCTGATGTCCGCTGTGTATGCCTGGGTGACTTTCAGATTGCAGGCGCGACGGCGGCGGCGTCAGGTCGATGCCACCTTATTGTTTTGGCGCGGCGCCATGTTGTCGCTTTTGGCTCTTGCCGTTTCCTGGGTGGTGCTGGAAATACTGCCAAGTATCGGCGAGCATCCTCGCGTGCCGCTGTGGTTGGGGATACTGGCGATCGGCGGGGTATTCGTATCGGCGATCAACGGCATGCTTTACAAGATCGTACCCTTCCTGAATTGGCTGCATTTGCAGCAACTCGGCGGGCTCAAGGTGCTGCCGCCGAATATCAAGCAGATGATTCCGGAACGTGCCATGCGCGGACAGCTTGCAGTGCATTTCTCCGCACTCGGCTTGCTCTTGGCGGCCGTGCTGTGGCCGTCGCTGACCCAGCTGGCTGGGTTGTTGTTTGCCGCTTCCTGTTTCTGGCTGGAGTGGAACCTGGTCGGCGCGGTGAGGTTCTATGCGGGGTTCAGGGACCGAGTGCTTACAGATCGAACTCGCGCAGATGTTGCAGGTCGTGAATCGTGATCTGCTTGCCATGCACCGTGATGAGCTTTGCCTCGGCCAACTCATGGAAGATCCGCGAGAGGGTTTCCGGTGTCAGATTCAGGCGCGAAGCGATCACCTGCTTGGAAGTGGGCAGGGCGACGGTTTTTTCCCCCGTGCAGTTCTCATCCAATTCGCAGTGTTGCAGCAGATAGCCGATTACCCGCTGGGTGCTGGAACGCAGGGAATAGGACTCGACGTCATGCACCAGCGAGTGGAGGCGCAGCGAAAGGCCTGCCAGCATGCTTCGGGCGAACGAGGTGTCGCGTTCCAGCAGGTCGAATACGGCGGCCTTGGAAATGTGCAGCAACAGCGCGTCGGTCAGGGCTTCGGCGAACACCGGATAGGGATGGTCCATGAACATCACCGCCTCGCCGAAGCTCTGTCTGGGGCCGAGGATGCTGACTACCTTTTCGTTGCCCTGGCTGGAGGGAAAGGCCAGCTTGACCTGGCCGAATACCATGACGAACAGTCCGCGCGGCAGGTCGCCTTTCTGAAACAGCATTTCACCTTTGGCCAGGCGTTTTTCGCGGGTGCCGCCGGCGATATGCTCGAGTTGCTCGGGAGAAAGTTCAAGGAACAGCGGCAGGCGTGAGAGAATTTGCGGGATGTCGAGTGCCCGCTGTTGAATTTGGGGTGACGGTGTCGGGGTTTGGACGTGGGGTACGAGTGGTACGGATCGTTGGTTTTTATCGGGGTGCATGTGACCGCCTCCTTGAGGGTTGAAACATATCATGGTTCACGCCAGACAGTGAGGATTGGGTGAAGGGATTGCCGGTATTTTTTGCTGCGCCGCATCGAGCGATGTTCTTCGGCGGTGTTTTGCAGGGTTTGCTGGGTATGCTGTGGTGGGCGGTTGACCTCGGCATGCGTCATGCCGGGCTGTATTCCATCCCGGAATCGCCGCTGGCCCCGCATCTCCCCGCCTATCTGCCGCCTGCGTGGTTGCATGGGCTGCTGATGATTTACGGCTTCTTTCCGTTTTTCTTTTTCGGTTTTCTGCTGACGGCGGCGCCGCGCTGGCAAGGCGCGTCGCCGGTGCCGCCAAGTGTCTATGTGCCGTCCTTCCTGCTGCTTTTGGCGGGATGGCTGGGTGTCGATGCCAGCTTGTTTCTGCCGGCTCTGCTGCCGGCGGGGCTCGGCTTGGCGCTGGCCGGCTGGCTGATAGGCGCCAAAGCCTTGCTGGATGTGGCGCGCCATGCCAATCCCGATCGCCGCCATGCGTGGGTGGTAGCCCTTGCCCTGGGCATGGGCGCCAGCGGCTTGGCGGCTTTCCTCGCCTATGTTTCGGGCGGGCCGGCGTGGCTGGCTCTGACGGCGTTGACCCTGGGCATCTGGGGATTTCTGCTGCCGGTGTTCGTCACGGTGGCGCATCGCATGTTGCCATTCTTTTCCAGCAGCGTGCTCCCGAAATACGTGTTGCGGCGTCCCTATTGGAGCTTGTGGCTGTTGCTGGCGGCATTCGCGATGCATTTCGTATTGGCGGTTGCCGGGCAGGATCGATGGCTATGGCTGGCTGACCTGCCGGCGGCGGCCACCGCGCTGTATTTAAGCATCATCTGGCAATTTCGCCAGAGCCTGAGCGTGCGTATATTGGCGGTGCTGCACATCGGCTTTGTCTGGCTGTCGGCCGCGTTGGCTCTCTACGCGATTCAGAGCCTGGCTGCGTTGGTCGGCCTTGGCATCCTCGGACTGGCGCCGCTGCACGCACTGACCATTGGCTTCTTCGCGGCGATGTTGCTCGGCATGGTGTCGCGCGTGACCCTGGGGCACTCCGGCCGCAGCGTCGCCGCAGATGCAGCCATGTGGCTGGCTTTCTGGGGCATGCAGTTGACGGCAGGAGTGCGCATCGTCGCCGATCTCCTGGCGGATTGCTGCAATTGCTGCGGTCCCGGCCCGTTCAATCCGATGTGGCTGGCGGCGCTTTTCTGGCTGGTCGCGTTCGGGGGCTGGAGCCTGCATTACGCACCGGCCTACTGGCGGGCTCGCGTCGACGGCCAGCCGGGCTGATCGGAGTGGAAACGATCTCAGCAACAACCTCTATCTATCTCGCTTTCAAATACCTGCACATCGCCTGCGTAGTGTTGAGTGTCGGCGGCTTTTTCATCCGTGGACTGCTGATGCTGGCCGATTCTTCCCTGTTGCAGCGACGCTGGCTAAAGGTCGCGCCGCATGTCAATGATACCGTTCTGCTGGCGGCGGCGCTGGTGCTCATGGCGATGATCGGGCAGTACCCCTTCGTCGATGCATGGGTAACCGCCAAGGTGTTCGGGCTGATCGGCTACATCATCCTCGGCTCGCTGGCGCTGAAACCGGGGCGAGGCAAGGGAGTACGGCTGGCGTGCTGGCTGGCGGCGCTGGCGGTGTTTGCTTATATCGCCTCGGTGGCCATGAGCAAGGATGCATGGGGCTTTGTCGGCCTGCTTGTTTAATCGAGGCAGAGGGTTGCCGATTGCAACCAGTCGCCCGCAGGACGGCGTTGATGGCCGTCACAAATCCTGACAACGCTTCCGCCATCGAGACAAATGGGCTAATTACGGGTCAGGCAGACTGGTGACTGAGCAGCTTCTTCAGGCCGGCCTGGTCGAGAATGACGATGTGTTTCTGCTGGACGCTGATCAGTCCCGCTTCCTGGAAGTGGGAGAAGGCGCGGCTGACGGTTTCGAGTTTCAGACCAAGGTAAGAGCCGATCTCGTCGCGCGTCATGCGCAGGTGGAACTCGGTCGCCGAGTAGCCGCGCGCGGTGAAACGTTGCGACAGGTTAAGCAGGAAAGCCGCCAGCCGCTCCTCGGCGCGCATGGTGCCGAGGAGCATCATGACGCCATGGTCGCGGACGATTTCGCGGCTCATCACCTTGTGGAAGTGGTGCTGCAAGGTTTTTATTTCGCGCGTCAGCAGTTCAAGTTGGCTGAAAGGGATGACGCAGACTTCGCTGTCCTCCAGTGCGACCGAATTGCAACTGTGCGATTCCCCGCTGATGCCGTCCATCCCAAGTATTTCTCCGGCCATCTGGAAGCCGGTAACTTGATTGCGGCCATCCTCGAGCAGCACGTCGGTTTTGAAAAAGCCGCTTCTGATGGCATAGATAGCCTCGAAGGTTTCCCCGGCTCGATACAGGTGCTGCTGGCGCTTGATGCGCCGCCGCGCCCCGACCGCGCTGTCGAGCTGCTCGATCTCCTGCTCGGATAGGCCATAGGGCAGACAGAGTTCGCGCAGGTTGCACTGCGAGCAGGCCGCTTTGAGGGTATTCAGCGTTAGCGGCATGATGAACTTCTCGGGCTTGTGCATTTTTTGATAACCTAGGCAGCTGTTTGATCTGTGTCAATGCGGCATTTGCATGGTTGCGGCATCTTACAGACCGATACGCAAGTACCAATTTTTCTTAACTTCTGCTACAGATGGTCACCACTTTTCAAGAACTGATATTCGATCCAGAGGTCATTCGCCGCTTCGACGTCAATGGCCCACGTTATACGTCATATCCTACCGCCGACCGTTTCGTCGAAGCCTTCGACGCGGAAGCCTATCGCATGTGGCTGGGGCGGCGCACCATTGGCGGCATCAGCCGGCCTTTGTCATTATACGTCCACATCCCGTTCTGTAACACCATCTGCTATTACTGCGCCTGCAACAAGATCATTACCAAGGACCATGGCCGTTCCGCCAAGTATCTGAAATATCTTGGCAAGGAGCTGGCAATGCAGTCCGAGGCATTGGAAGGTTCGCATGATGTAGTGCAGTTGCATTGGGGCGGCGGCACTCCGACCTTCCTCTCGAACGACGAAATGCGCCATTTGATGGAAACGATCCGCGAGCATTTTCGCCTGATGCCGAACGGCGAATATTCGATCGAGGTCGATCCGCGCAAGGTCGACGCAGTCACGGTGGCATTACTCGGCGAGCTGGGTTTCAACCGCATGAGCATCGGCGTGCAGGATTTCGATCCGGCGGTGCAACAGGCGGTCAATCGCATCCAAAGCCTGGAAGAGACGCAACTGGTGATCGAGGCGGCGCGCGCCAGCGGCTTCAAGTCGGTGAGCGTGGATCTGATCTACGGACTGCCCAAGCAGAACGTCATCAGTTTCAACCGTACCCTGGAAGAAGTCATCCGGCTTTCACCCGACCGTCTCTCGATCTATAACTACGCCCATCTGCCGGGCCTGGCCAAGCCGCAGCGGCGCATCAGCGAAGCCGACCTGCCCTCGCCGGACGCCAAGCTGCAAATCCTGCAACTGGCGATCCGCCGCCTGACCGATGCCGGGTACGTCTTCATCGGCATGGATCACTTTGCCAAGCCCGACGACGAGCTCGCCGTGGCGCAACGCCAGGGCCGGCTGCACCGCAACTTCCAGGGCTACTCGACCCATGCGGAAGCCGACCTGATGGCCTTCGGGGTGTCTTCCATCAGCAAGGTCGGGCCCTCCTACTGCCAGAACGTCAAAACCCTCGACGAGTATTACGATTCGCTGGACCGGGGCGTGTTGCCGGTGATGCGCGGCATAGAACTGAGCGCCGACGATCTGCTGCGACGCTCGATCATACAGGCGCTGATGTGTCATTTCGAACTGTCGCTCGAATCCATAGAGATCGCGCACCTGATCGATTTCAACTCCTATTTTGCCGCCGAACTTCCCGCCTTGCGCGAGATGGAGCAGGCTGGTCTGCTCAAGATCGACAATCAGTGGCTCAGTGTCGAGCCACGCGGCCGCATGCTGGTGCGCGCCATAGCCATGGTATTCGACCGCTACCTGCGCAGCGACCGCGAGCGCATGAGGTACTCCAAAGTCATTTGATGGACGGAGGTCGGCAGTGGGAGGTCGTTTATACTTCAACCCTCACTTCGCTTGGTTCCACACGCAATGCCCGATACCGGCTTTGTCGCCGTCTTCCTGATTGGTCTGCTGGGCGGTACGCATTGCATGGCGATGTGCGGCGGCATCGTCGGCGCGTTGACGACGCAGTTACCCGGCCGGCAGGGTGTCAATCGGCAGGGTCATTCCGTCTGGCCGCTGCAGCTTGCCTACAACTTCGGACGGATAAGCAGCTATGCCGCTGCCGGTGCGGCACTGGGCGCTCTCGGCAGCCTGGGCCTGCTGCTCAACGATTTTCTGCCGATGCAGTTGATCCTGTATGTTGCCGCCAACCTGATGCTGGTGGCATTGGGACTGTACCTTACCGGACTGACGCAGGTACTGGCTTTCAGCGAACGTGCCGGACAGCGGCTGTGGATGAGGATACAGCCGCTGACCAGACGGCTTCTCCCGGCCCGTTCGATCGCCCAGGCCTTCCCGCTCGGAATGCTGTGGGGATTCCTGCCCTGCGGCATGGTGTATAGCGTGCTGACGGCGGCCATGATGGCCGGCAGCGCGGCACGCGGCGCCGGACTGATGCTGGCTTTCGGCCTCGGCACGCTGCCGAACCTGCTGCTTGCGGGTTTGCTGCTGGGGCGGCTGCGCGCTGTTACGCGGGCGAAATCCGTGCGTCTCGTCTCAGGTTTGCTGGTGCTCGGTTTCGGCGTGTTTGGCTTGATCAACGCAAGCACGCTGGGCGGGCGGCTGTGGCAGGGCGTGGTCTGTCACGTATAAAATCTCCAGGATACTTGCGAGTCGTCCCCAGATTCAAATGCGGGCACGCATGCCCAGCGAAACCTAGGAAGACCTGAGCAAGTGCGTTGCAGGAATGAGTATTCCCAGCAATACCGGTTGATGAATCAGGTAGATGGCCAGGCTGTGCCGCCCCAGCCATTGCAGGAAACCCGGCATACGCTGAATATTTGCCGGTCTGCCGAGAAGCTTATGATGGATTAGGGCTTTTGCAGCGGCGTAGCCGATCAGGCAAACCCCGAACCAGGGCAACATCGGCACGTAGTCCTCCGTCAGCGGCTTGCGGGTCATCAGTCCTATCCAGGCCAGAGCGGGATTGTCGAAGATGGCGTTGGAATAGCCGTTGCCCAGTGTGACAGCGATGACTCCCAGGATGCAGGCAAGCCAGGCAGCAAGGGGAATCAGCAGCAACAACAGGCTCATCAGGGCGATTGCATGCAGAGTGCCGAAATAGATCGCCGAAGCGGGAAAAATCAGCCAGCTACCGGCCGTGACCAACATGGCTGCGGCGGCGATCTTGCCGATCCGGAGCAATTTCATCGCCATGCTCTTTTGTTGTCCTTCCGCAAGAGCATGGCTGACGCCGACGGTCACCAAAAAGGTTCCCAGTATCAGGGCGCGTGCCGCCAACCAGCGCAGATCATTGTTGATCTGCTGCTGGATCCAGCCCAGATAGTTCAGGTCAAAGCCAAAATGATAAACAGCCATCGCCAGTATCGCGCCGCCTCGAATCGCGTCCACCAACGCCAAACGTTGCGGCGCCTGGCCGGTGGAGAATAAACTTGTGGATGCCATGTATTGATTTGTTTTGGTCTTGAAACCTGGCGATTAAACCATGTCTTGGCCTGCTGCGGGCACGGGATATCGTTCCTCGGTTACACTTGATGCCGGAACAAATTAAGAACCGTTTCGACAGGGAATTGCCATGCAGGGTTACTGCGCGCAATATGTTGAGCGCAATGGTAACGATGGCTTGGTAACGCAAAGGAAGCCCTCTTGAAGAAAAAAATCCTGATTGTCGATGACGAGCCGAACATCGTCATTTCTCTCGAGTTCCTGATGCAGCGGGAAGGTTTCCAGGTGGCGGTGGCTGCGGACGGAGAAGAAGCCCTGCGGCAGATCGACGACTTCAAGCCGGAACTGGTTCTGCTGGATGTCATGCTGCCGAAGAAGGATGGATTTGCGGTATGCCAGGAAATTCGCGCCAGCGACAATCCTGCATGGAAGGCAATCAAGATCGTCATGCTGACCGCCAAGGGACGCGACACCGAAGTGCAGAAGGGTCTGGCGATCGGCGCCGACGCCTACATTACCAAACCCTTCGCCACTCTGGAACTGGTGGCAAAGGTCAGGCTGCTGCTGGGTCTCGGTGGATGAAACCAAGGGCGGTCTTTTCGCTCGCCCTGGCAATGGTTTGTCTGCTGCCGCTGGCAGCGGTTTTCATCGCAGCCGCCGTTGTCTGGACCGACCTTGGCGAGGAGGGCAAGCAACTGCTGATGGAACTGCTGGCGCCACACCTGGGTCCGGCGGTGCTGGTGCTGGCTGCGGGCTGTTTTGTGGTCGGCATGTCGCTGAAATGGGCTTGGCGGACATATGTCGATACGCCACTGCAATTGGCCGAACAACTGCACCTGATGCTCGACGCCAATCCCGACTACCGGCTCCCCGCGGATGGCGCTGCCCAGTTGCGTCCGCTGATCGCTGCCGCCAATCAACTCGCCGATCAGCGAGATGCCTTGCGGCACGATGTCGAGGCGCAAATCCGGCTGGCCAAGACTTCCGTCGAAGAGGAGAAGAACCGCCTTGCGGCGCTAATGTCCGAGTTGAACCAGAGTGTCGTCGTTTGCAATCTCGACGGGCGCATTCTGCTGTACAACAACCGCGCCAGATCGGAGTTTCGCGCCTTTGCCGAGGATCATGGTGCGGCGGACTCGCTGCTCGGTTTGGGGCGATCCATTTTCTCGGTATTCGACCGCCACCTGATCGTTCACGCCCTCGACAGCCTGCAACATCGGCTCGACACGGCGGGCGGCCCACTGGTAGTGCATTTCGTCACTACCTCCAGCGCTGGCCAGCTGATCCGCGTGCAGATAACTCCCGTGCTAACCGCCACCAGCATGGGGAGCGCGGGTGGCGGGGCGGGGCCCTCGGAGAGTTGGAGGGCGGGGCCCTCGGAGAGTTGGAGGGCGGGGC
>CAYHXK010000072.1:0-10221 GCA_964360125.1 uncultured Sterolibacterium sp. | reverse complement strand
TAGCTTTTGATTTCGCGGCGCACCACATCGGTGATGACCTCCTCGTGGGTCGGGCCGATGACGAAGTCGCGCTGGTGGCGGTCCTTGAGGCGCAGCAACTCCGGCCCGTACATTTCCCAGCGCCCGGATTCCTGCCATAGTTCCGCCGGCTGCACGGCAGGCATCAATAGTTCAATGGCGCCGGCGCGGTTCATTTCCTCGCGTACGATGGCTTCGACCTTGCGCAGCACGCGCAGGCCGAGCGGCATCCAGGTATAGATGCCCCCCGCCAGGCGGCGGATCAGGCCGGCGCGCAACATCAACTGGTGGCTGACGATCTCGGCGTCGGATGGCGCTTCCTTGAGGGTGGCGATGAAGAATTTACTGGCGCGCATGGAAAGTCCGGAAAATGAATGAGTGAAAATCCGAATTCTACCGCGCGCCCGCCCGCCATAGCCGGGAAGAAGCACTAACCGCTTCATTTGCCTTCTATTTCCGGCCAATCTGTGGAAAAATGGCGGTAATGCTATTGAAGAATTGAAGGTAACGATATGCTTGACCGTGAAGGCTATCGCCCGAACGTCGGCATCGTCCTGGTTAACGGCCGCAACGAAGTCTTCTGGGGCAAGAGAATACGCGAGCATTCCTGGCAGTTTCCGCAGGGAGGCATAGACAAGGGCGAGACGCCCGAGCAAGCGATGTATCGCGAATTGCACGAAGAGGTCGGCCTGATGCCGGAACATGTCCAGATTCTCGGCCGCACCCGCGATTGGCTGCGTTACGACGTACCCAAACACTGGGTGCGCCGCGAATGGCGCAACACTTACAGGGGCCAGAAGCAAATCTGGTTCCTGTTGCGCATGACCGGCCGCGATACCGATGTTTGCCTGCGCGCCAGCAGTCATCCGGAGTTCGATGCCTGGCGTTGGAACGATTACTGGGTGCCGCTGGATGCAGTGATCGAATTCAAGCGTATCGTTTATCAGCAAGCGCTGACCGAACTCGCCCGCCACCTATTCCTTCATCCCGCCGAGCGCAAGCCCGGGTGGGGTTCTGTGCCCGCGATGGAAAGTTGATGTGAAGCGCATTTTGTTGGGCATGTCAGCCGGCTTGATTGCCGCTTTCGCAGCGGCACAGATTCGCCCCCTGCATGGCGGAAGGAGTGGATGCACTCCGGCACGGAAAACACCCGCTCGCGGAATAATTTTCCATGGAAGGATCATGTCATGATCGATAAGCTGATCCTGGAGTTCGATAAAGCCTTGCGTACGGTATTCGCACCGGCGCCTACGGCCAGGAGCGTGCCGGGAGCCGATTTGCCGGAAGCGGAGATGGATGCGTCGCAACGCAAACATACCGCTGCGCTGATGCGCGTCAATCATTGCGGGGAAATCTGTGCCCAGGCGCTCTATCAAGGACAGGCGCTGACTTCGCACGACCCGGCCATCAAGGCGGCGCTTGAGTGCGCAGCGCAAGAGGAAACCGAGCATCTGGCTTGGACCGAACGGCGCATTGCAGAATTGGGTGGGCGCAAGAGTTTGCTCAATCCGCTCTGGTACGGGGGGGCACTGGCGATGGGTGTGTTGGCCGGAAAGTTTGGCGACGCCTGGAATCTGGGGTTTCTCGCCGAAACAGAGAGGCAGGTAGAGTTGCACCTCGAAAGCCATAAGGCGAGGCTGGCACGGGAGGATCTGCGTTCCTGGAAAATTCTCGAACAAATGCGCCAGGATGAAGTCGGTCACGCCGACACGGCAGTGCGTCTCGGCGCCCGCGAACTGCCAGCCCCCGTTAAGCAGGTGATGCTGCTGGCTTCCAAGGCGATGACAACAACCGCCTACTATGTGTAGGCAGTTGTTGTAGAGAGCGCTTATCCTTCGACGATTTCCCAGTCATGGGTAACTTCGGCGGTCTTGCCGAGCATGATCGTTGCCGAGCAATATTTCTCCGCCGAGAGTTTGATCGCACGCTCGACGGCTTCGGATTTCAGCCCCTTGCCGGTAACGACAAAGTGCATGTGGATGCGCGTGAATACCTTGGGATCGGTGTCGGCGCGTTCTGCCGTCACTCTGACGTCGCAGCCGGTAATTTCCTGCCGTCCGCGCTTGAGGATCATCACGACGTCAAACGAGGTACACCCGCCGGCTCCCACCAGCAACAATTCCATCGGCCGTGGCGCCAGGTTCTGTCCGCCGGCCTCGGGAGCACCGTCCATGGCCACTAGATGACCGGTGCCGGTTTCGGCCACAAAACTCATGCCTTTGAACCATCGTACCTCGCATTCCATGTTGGCTCCTGCCGAATGTTGTCATGCACGAATTGTAGCGTCAGCCCGGGAAGTAGGTGTTGGCGCTATCCACTATTCATATAGAATTGCGCAATGCAGCAATCATGAGCGTTAATCAGTTGCCGGACCTAGATTGAATTAACTAAATTTATAAAACCTACTTTCCGATATTATTTATTGATTAACAATCAGGGTATTGCGGTATGGGGATGTTATTGCGTACCGATCGTGACAAAAGTCGCTGCACACCGCGAAAAATCTTGCAATGCACAATTCTTTCGAACATAATTATTCCAAGCAAGTGTGTTTTGTCAGAAACGTCTTGTTTTTTGGTTTCGATTCACTGCATATTTGGCAATTGTCTCTTCCACCCTCCTCCTTTGGAGTGGATTCAGCGCGCCCTTTCTGGGACGCGCTTTTTTTCTCCCAAATCAGAACTCGGTTTGACATGTGCTCTGCCATTGTTTTAGAATGCGCGGTTTCCGAAATAAGCCTGCCACAACCAACGTGTGGGCGAAGGATGCCGAGGAACTCATGAAAACCTTTTCCGCCAAGCCGCACGAGGTCAAGCACGGCTGGTTCGTCGTTGACGCGACCGACAAAGTATTGGGTCGTCTGGCCACCGAGATTGCACGCCGCCTGCGCGGCAAGCATAAGACCATATATACCCCGCACGTCGATACCGGCGATTTTATCGTCGTGGTCAATGTCGACAAGCTGCGCGTTACCGGCAATAAGGCCGAGGACAAGATTTATTACCGGCATACCGGCTATCCGGGCGGCATTCGCGAAACCAACTTCACCAAATTGCAGCAGCGCTTCCCGGGCCGTATTCTCGAAAAGGCGGTTAAGGGTATGTTGCCGAAGGGCCCGTTGGGTTATGCGATGCTCAAGAAAATGAAATGCTACGCCGGCACTGCACATCCGCACGCCGCGCAGCAGCCGCAACCGCTGGAAGTTTGATAGGGATCCCATGGCAACCAATTATTATTACGGAACCGGTCGTCGCAAAACTGCGGTGGCGCGTGTGTTCATGAAGCAGGGCTCAGGCAAGTTCATCGTGAACGATAAACCCGTGGATGAGTTTTTCTCGCGCGAGACGGGTCGCATGGTGGTACGTCAGCCGTTAGAGCTGACTCAGCATGCCGGCACTTTCGATATCATGGTTAATGTGATTGGCGGTGGTGAATCCGGCCAGGCCGGTGCCGTGCGTCACGGGATCACTCGGGCATTGATCAAATACGACGAGACGCTGAAGCCGGCGCTCTCCAGCGCCGGTTTTGTGACCCGCGATGCTCGAGAAGTCGAACGTAAAAAGGTTGGTTTCCACAAGGCGCGCCGTCGCAAGCAGTTCTCCAAGCGATAATTCCATAGCTGCCCGACGTTTGGGTAAAGTGGATCAGAAAAAGCCGCCTTGGGGCGGCTTTTTCTTGTGTGTTGCTGTGCCGAGTCGTTCTTACTGGCTTGCCTGGAATTAGTTCGTAGGCTTACCATGGTATGCTGTTTTTCCGGAGGAGCGCATGATTAAAGTAGGTGTTGTCGGCGGTACCGGATATACGGGCGTCGAATTGCTGCGTCTGCTGGCGCAGCATCCCAAGGCTGAATTGATTGCCATTACTTCGCGAGGCGAGGCGGGCACGGCTGTCGCTGAGGTATTTCCCAACCTGCGCGGAAGGGTCTCTCTGAAGTTTACCGACCCGGGGAAATCGCCACTCTCGAATTGCGACGTCGTATTTTTCGCCACGCCCAACGGCATTGCCATGCAGCAGGCACGTACCCTGCTGGATGCTGGCGTTCGGGTGATCGATCTCGCCGCCGACTTCCGCATCAAGGATGTGTCTTTGTGGGAGAAGTGGTATGGAATGCAGCACGCCAGCCCGGAATTGGTGGCGGAGGCAGTGTATGGCTTGCCTGAGGTGAACCGCAGCATGATCCGAGATGCACGCCTGGTGGCCAACCCGGGTTGTTACCCAACGGCGACACAGCTTGGCCTGCTTCCCTTGGTCGAGACAGGTTGCGTCGATACGGCCCACTTGATAGCTGACGTCAAGTCGGGAGTTTCCGGGGCTGGACGCAAGTCCGAGACGCAACTTCTGTTCGCTGAAGCTTCGGACAACTTTAAAGCCTACAACGTGTCCGGACATCGGCACTTGCCGGAGATTCGTCAGGGGTTATCACTAGCCGCAGGACATATGGTTGGATTGACTTTTGTGCCGCACCTGACCCCGCTGATACGCGGCATTCATGCCACGCTGTATGCCCGTGTGATGAGTGATGAGGATTTTCAAGGGATGTTCGAACGGCGCTATGCCAATGAGCCCTTCGTCGACGTGCTGCCTCCCGGCAGCCATCCTGAGACGCGCTCGGTGCGCGCGGCAAACACTTGCCGTATTGCCGTGCATAGGCCTCAGGGTGGGGACGTTTTGGTAATCTTGTCGGTGATTGACAATCTAGTTAAGGGGGCTGCAGGTCAAGCGGTACAGAATATGAATCTGATGTTCGGATGTGACGAGTGCGCGGGTCTTTCGCAAATTCCCGTCTTGCCTTGACACTGCGCCGTTGGCGCGGGCGTTTCGGCATCTCTGCGCCGCGCGTAACGATACGCACGCATTTTCCGTGGCATTGGAGAATTTTGAGTGTGGTGCTACTTTTATCCGTCACTCTGGCGCTGGCCTTATGGACATATGACGCTGGCCGCCGATTTGCCGGTTTTGATCGAGGCGAAACAGAACTGGAACTCGATACCCTGCACGCCAGAACGGCGGAGCTAGAAAGGGAACTGGTGCGTTTGCGCAGTCTCGCCAATGTCAGCGAAAGTAAACTACAGATTGAACTTACAACCCAGCAGCAATTAACCCGACAGGTGAAGACACTCGAGAAAGAAAACGCCCAACTCAAGGAGGATCTGTCGGTTTTCGAGAACCTGGCCCTGGCTCAGGGACAAGAAGGCAGCCTGAGCATAAACCGCTTGCGAGTGGAGCCGGAATCTGGCGGGATCGCCAACCTGTACCACTATCACATGCTGGTGGCCATGCAGGGAGGCAAGAAGGATTTTGAATTCAAGGGAAATTTGCAATTGATGCTCAATCTACAGCATGAAGACAAAAATGTTATGATGCTTTTGCCACTCCCAACTGAACAGAATTCGCAGCAATACAACATCAATTTCAAGCATTTTCGCCGTCTCGATGGGACTTTCCGAATACCATCAGGCGCCCGGATCAAGAGCATTGAGGTACGCCTCATGCAGGGCGGTGTTTTGAAGGCATCGAAGAGCCTGACTTTGTAATAAGGGGATACCATGTTCTCGAAGAAAACCAGCAAACCACAAGGCCGCATCGATAGCTTGGTCGGTAGTGGCACCAAGATCGTTGGCGATGTTACTTTTGAAGGTGGTCTACGCGTTGATGGTGAAGTTAAGGGTAATGTCTTCAGCGCTACCGGGGAGCAGCACAGTACGCTGGTAGTGAGCGAGCACGCACGTATTGAAGGCGAAATCAGCGTCTCCCACCTGGTGATCAATGGCACTGTGATCGGACCGGTGTTCTCCAGCGAGTTGTTGGAACTGCAAGCCCATGCGCGCGTCACCGGTGATGTCCAGTACAACACTATCGAAATGCATTTGGGTGCCGTGGTGCAGGGGCGCCTAGTACATCAGGGGGCAACCAGCAAGCCGATTGAGTTGAAGCTGGCATCGAACAAACTGGCAACGAATAATTGACTGTTGCTATAAATGCCTGGATAATATGGGAATATTGAGATCCAAAGGAGAAAGACATGAACGCACCAACCGAAATGCCCATGCCGTTGAAGTTTACCGACAGCGCGGCTAGTAAAGTCAAGGAGCTGATTACCGAAGAAGGGAATGCCGATCTTAAGCTGCGCGTGTTTGTCAGCGGCGGGGGTTGCTCGGGCTTCCAGTACGGTTTCACCTTTGATGAGGTGAAGAACGAAGACGATACCGTGGTGGAGAAGAGCGGCGTCACGTTGCTCATCGATCCCATGAGCTATCAGTACTTGGTAGGCGCCGAAATCGACTACTCCGAAGGACTGGAAGGCGCGCAGTTTGTCATCAAAAACCCCAACGCCACGTCCACCTGCGGTTGCGGTTCCTCATTTTCCGCCTGATTCGCTCGGGTCGTGCCGCATGTAGGGGACACTAGCGTGTCCCCTTTTATTTCAGGCAGGGTAGATGGCGCCGAGTATCCTCAGCCCATGGGCCCCGGTAACTTCCGGCTGATTGCCAGGCAGACCGGTCAATGTTCGATGAGCCAGCCAGGCGAAAGCTACTGCCTCGACCCAGTCAGGCGGCAGTCCGAGCACTTCCGTGGTATGCACTACAGCCTGAGGCAACAGAGTCTCGATACTCCTTCGCAGGGCTGTATTGTGCACCCCGCCACCGCATAGATAGACTTCCTCGAAATCTCCGCACCAATTCAGCATTGCTTGCTGTATTGACAAGGCTGTCAGTTGTATCAAGGTTGCTTGGACAGCGGCAGGCGCCTCGTTGCCGGTCAAGCAGTCTGTCAGCCATGGGAGATTAAACTGCTCGCTACCGCAGCTCTTGGGAGGGTCAAGCCGGAAAAAATCATGCGCCAGAAGCTTCGCCAGCAGTTCGGGCAGAATCTTTCCCGTTGCAGCCCAACGTCCACCTTCGTCAAAATTGCACTTCAGGTGTTGGTGCGCCCATGCGTCAAGCAGCATGTTGCCGGGTCCGCAGTCGAAGCCACTGGTGGGTCCGTGTGGCGGAAGATTAGTCAGGTTTGCGATTCCGCCGATATTGAGAATGACACGATGACGGAGGGCATCACGAAAACAAGTCGAGTGGAAAGCCGGTACCAATGGCGCACCCTGACCGCCTGCAGCGATGTCCCGGCTGCGAAAGTCGGCAATGACGGTGATATTTGTCAATTCGGCGAGCAATGCCGGATTATTGAGTTGGAGCGAGTAACCTGACTGGGGCAGATGACGGATGGTTTGTCCGTGGCAACCGATAGCGCGAACGGCGGTTTGCTGGGTTCCGGCCAGGTCGAGTACCGCGTGTACTCCTTTAGCGTATATATCAGCCAGTCTGTTGGCAAGTAAAGCCGCCTGATGGAGGTCATCCTGCCCTGGACGGTGGAGACGCGAGAGATGTTCGCGTAAGTCGGCTGGGTAGGCTAGATATGCAGTGGCGACAACGGAGGGTGTAGGTGTGGAGAAATCAACCAGCGCTGCATCCACACCATCGAGGCTGGTACCCGACATCAGACCGATTATCAGGTCAGGCGTTGCCATGATTGAGGTGTCCCCTAGTCAAGCAAGGCGAGGTTACTATCCTTGATGAGATCGAGTCGTGCTAGTTGCGACTGGACATCCGCGCGGAACTGCACCAATTGTTGCGGTCCGAGAGGAGGAGCGCCGGGGAGGGCGATGGCGAGAGGATTCTGGTGTACGCCATTGATACGGAATTCGTAATGCAGGTGAGGTCCGGTAGACCAGCCTGAGGTGCCCACGTAGCCGATAACATCGCCTTGCGAGACGCGTGATCCTGTCTTGATCCCCGCAGCGAAACGCGACAAATGACCATAGAGCGTGGTATAGCGATTCTGATGGCGCAGGATTACGACCCGACCGTAGCCGCCTTGATTGCCGACGAAATCGACGATGCCGTCGGCTGTGGACTTGATTCTGGTGCCGATCGGCGCGCCATAATCGACACCCCTATGGGCGCGCCATTTCTGTAGAACCGGATGAAAACGGGATGAAGTAAAACCGGAGGTGATACGCGAGAACTCCAGCGGGGAACGCAGGAATGCCTTGCGAATATTCTTGCCATCAGCCGTGTAATAGCCGCCCTTGCCACTGGTCTCCTCGAACCATACTGCGCGGTAGGTTTTGCCATTATTGACAAACTCGGCGGCGAGGATTCGGCCGTTACGCATGGGTTTGCCGAGATGTGTCAGCGTCTCGTAGATTACCGCGAAGCGATCGCCGCGGCGCAGGTCACGATGGAAGTCAATATCGCCGCCGAATATTTCGGCGAGTTGGATGGCGACGCTGTCTGGCATGCCGGCGGCGTCAGTCGCACCGAACAGCGAGTAGCGGATCTCGCCGGTTTTCATTTGCACCTGAGTGTCCAACTGGAGCGCTTGTTCTCTCGCCTCTAGCAGACCGTTGCGGCGCTCGACGAAGAGTGCGCGATCCTTGCCATTCAGTGGATAGATCAATGAATGCAATTCGCCGTTGTCGCTGACATGCGCGGTGACCGGCTTTCCCGGACGCAGCTGCCTAAATATTGTTTGGGCACTGGAGTTGCTGAGCAAGAACTGGAAAGCCGCTTCGTCCTGTATACCAAGGCGCGTCAGCAGGCTGGCGACCGTGTCTCCACGCTGCACAAATTCCTCATGTACGAATAAATCGCTATATTGAGGGGCAGTAATATCGGCTGGTACCGCAAGCTGCTCGACGACCGTCTGCTGCGGAGCTTGTAAATCCAAGGTTGATGGCGAGGTACCGAAAGCGGTAACCACACCGAACAGAAAGACACCGGCAATGCCGACCGAAGCCCACAACGGCCCCGGTTTTGCAGCACTAAGGTGTAGTAGATGCGCTAGAATTCCTGTTTTTTCTTTAATCATCAGGCGTGCGGCGAAATTATTTCGGCGAGTTTAACAAAAAACAGGAACTGTCGATACCACAACTTCCTGCTAGGTAAGAGTAATGGACATTCAATCACAACTCGCACGAATCAAGCGCGGCAGCGATGAGCTGCTGGTCGAAGCCGAGCTCGCCGAGAAGCTGAAAAGCAATCGTCCGCTGCGCATCAAGGCCGGTTTTGACCCGACCGCGCCCGACCTGCATCTCGGACACACGGTGCTCATCAACAAGTTGCGACATTTTCAGGAGCTGGGCCATCATGTGATGTTCCTGATCGGTGATTTTACCGGGATGATCGGCGACCCAACCGGAAAAAACACCACCCGCCCGCCGCTGTCACGCGAGCAGATTCTTGAAAATGCCAAGACTTACCAGGAGCAGGTATTTAAAATACTCGACCCAGCAAAGACCGAGATCTGCTTCAACTCGACATGGTTCGAACCGCTTGGTGCGGCCGGCATGATCAGAATCGCGGCACTGCATACCGTGGCGAGAATGCTGGAGCGCGACGATTTTTCCAAACGCTACACCAGCAACCAGCCAATCGCGATCCACGAGTTCCTCTATCCGCTATGCCAGGGCTATGATTCGGTCGCGATGAACGCGGACGTGGAACTGGGCGGCACCGACCAGAAATTCAACTTGTTGGTCGGCCGCGAATTGCAGAAGCACTATGGTCAACAGCCTCAGTGCGTATTGATGATGCCGCTGCTGGAGGGACTCGATGGGGTCAACAAGATGTCCAAGTCGCTCGGCAACTATGTCGGCATCTCCGAGCCGCCACAGGAAATATTCGGCAAGCTGATGTCGATTTCCGACGAACTGATGTGGCGCTACTTTGAACTGCTGTCGTTTCGTCCGGAACAGGAGCTCGCTGATTTCAGGCGTGAAGTTGCCGATGGCCGCAATCCGCGCGATGTCAAGGTACTGCTGGCACAGGAAATCGTAGCTCGTTTCCATTCGGCTGCGGCCGCCGCAGCGGCGTTGGCCGACTTCGAAGCACGCTTTCAACGCGGCGTACTGCCCGACGATATGCCAGATGTGGCGCTGTCGACATCAGGCGGTGTGATGTCCATTGCAACGGTGTTAAAACAGGCCGGATTGACTCCCAGCACCTCCGACGCACTGCGCATGATTGAGCAGGGCGGGGTACGTATCAACGGCGAGAAGGTGAGCGATAAATCACTGGCATTCAAGGCTGGAGAGACCTTCGTATTACAGGTGGGCAAGCGCAAGTTTGCTCGTGTCTATCTTTCCTAATCATGGAAAAACATCCTCATTTCGCAGACACAACGAAATATTTTCTTAAAAGTGTTGAC
>CAYHXK010000071.1:0-10284 GCA_964360125.1 uncultured Sterolibacterium sp. | reverse complement strand
TGGCCGTCGATGGAAATGCCGTTGTCGTCCCAGAAGGCGGTCAGCTTGCCCAGGCCCCAGGTGCCGGCGAGCGCGCAAGCTTCGTGGGAGATGCCTTCCATCAGGCAGCCGTCGCCGAGGAATGTGTAGGTGCGATGGTCGACGATGTCATGGCCGGGACGGTTGAACTCGTTGGCCAGCAGTTTTTCCGCCATCGCCATGCCAACGGCGTTGCTGATGCCCTGGCCGAGCGGCCCGGTGGTGGTTTCTACCCCAGGGGTATAACCGTATTCCGGATGACCCGGCGTTCTGCTGTGCAGCTGGCGGAACTGTTTCAGGTCGTCGATCGACAGGTCGTAGCCGCTCAGGTGCAGTAAAGCGTAGATCAGCATCGAGCCGTGGCCGTTGGAGAGCACGAAGCGGTCGCGGTTTTCCCACTTGGGATTTTTCGGGTTGTGGCGCAGATGGTGGTTCCACAGCACCTCGGCAATCTCCGCCATGCCCATGGGAGCGCCGGGATGGCCGGAGTTGGCCTTTTGCACGGCATCCATGGCCAGGGCGCGGATGGCGCTGGTGAGATTATTGAACACAGGGGGCTCGAAATCGCTGAAAGTTGAAGTGGACATCTGAATTCCTCGGTCAGTCATGCCCGGCGAAAACCTATAATTATCGGCTAAAGCGGGCGGGTTTGGCTACTTATTTTGAATGTTTGATCATGGAAAGAGCTATTGAACCGCAAAGGACGCAGAGGACGCAAAGGAGTTCAAATGACATTGTCGATTCACCATGCAGGTGAGTCACAACAATTCACCAATTCCTTGTTTTCCTTTGCGTCCTCTGCGTCCTTTGCGGTGAAACGTCGTTTTTAGGTTAATTGGATGGTTGGATGGGCGACAACGCCGGAGTACCTCGGTGTTGTTATGCCCGCTTGCGGTTTTCCATCAGGCGCAGCAGCAGCGGCGTGAAGATCAATTGCATCGCCAATTCCATCTTGCCGCCGGGCACCACGATGATGTTCGGCCGCGACATGAATGAATCGTGGATCATGGTCAGCAGGTAGGGAAAGTCGATCCCCTTCGGGTCGCGGAAGCGGATCACCACGAAGGATTCGTCCAGGGTCGGGATGTCGAGGGCGATGAAGGGATTGGAGGTGTCAACCGTCGGCACGCGCTGAAAGTTGACATGGGTCTGCGAGAACTGCGGCGTGATGTAATTTACATAGTCGGGCATGCGGCGCAGGATGGTGTCCACCACTGCCTCGGTCGAATAGCCGCGGGCGTGCTTGTCGCGATGCAGTTTCTGGATCCACTCCAGGTTGACGATGGGCACCACTCCCACCAGCAAGTCGGCATGCTGCGCGATGTTCACCTTGTCGGTGACGGCGGCGCCGTGCAGACCTTCATAGAACATCATGTCGGTGCCGACCGGGAGGTTCTCCCAAGGGGTGAAGGTGCCCGCATCCTGTTTGTAAGGGACGGCTTCCTCGTCGTTGTGCAGGTATTTGCGCACCTTGCCGGTGCCGCTCTGGCCGTAGTTCTTGAACAAGGCTTCGAGTTCCTCCAGCAGGTTGGCTTCGGGGCCAAAGTGGCTGAAGTTAAGGTTGCCGGCCTTGGCGGCTTCGGCATTGGCGATTTTCATCGACTTGCGATCGTAACGATGAAATGAATCGCCTTCGACCAGCGCCGGGTTGATCTTTTCGCGACGAAAAATATATTGAAACGTCCGGGTCACCGATGAGGTTCCGGCGCCGGACGATCCGGTAATGGCGACGACGGGGTGCTTGATTGACATGTTTCCTCCTATATTATGTTCTGAACAGCGAGCGCGTCGAGAACAAGGGCGAGTTGAAGCTGCTCGTCTCCTTGCCGCTGGCGTATTCCTCATGGTAGCGGACGATGCGTTCCACTTCGGTCTTCGAGCCGAAAATGAAGGGCGCGCGCTGATGAAGTTCGCTGGGCTTTACTTGCATGACGCGGCAGCGGCCGGTGGTGGAGGCGCCGCCCGCCTGTTCGATGAGAAAAGAAATCGGATTGGCCGCGTACAGCAAACCCAGCCGCCCACCCTGTTCGCGGGTTTTTTCGTCGAGCGGATAAAGAAACACGCCGCCACGGGTGATGATGCGGTAGGCCTCGGCGACCAGTGAGGAGACCCAGCGCATGCCGAAGTCCTTGCCGCGCGGGCCGGTATTACCCGCCAGGCACTCTTCCACGTAACGCTTGATCGGCGGCTCCCAGAAACGTTCGTTGGAAGCATTGATGGCGAATACCTGCGTCTCTGTAGGGATGGTCATCAGCGGGTGAGTGAGGACGAACTCGCCAATATCGTGGTCCAGCGTAAAACCGTTGAGCCCGTTGCCGGTGGTCAGCACCATCCTGGTGGACGCGCCATACAAAATGAGTCCGGCGCAAACCTGCTCGGTTCCCGGTTGCAGGAAGTCTTTCGCGTTCACCTTGCGACTGGCGTCGGGGGCGCGCAAAACCGAAAAAATGGTGCCGACCATGAAGTTGATGTCGAGATTGCCGGAGCCATTGAGCGGGTCGAACAGCAACAGGTACTTGCCGCGCGGATATTTGGCGGGAATCGACTGGATGCCATTCATCTCTTGCGAGGCCATGCCCGCCAGGTGGCCGGCCCACATGTTGGATTTCAGCATCACCTCGTTGGCCGTGGTCTCCAGATGCTTCTGCAGGTTTTCGTCGGAGGCAGCCAGCACCCCTTTGCCGACCGCGTTGGCGATCACCTTGCAGGCGGTGGCGATGTCATTCAGCAATCCGGAGAAATCGCCGGTAGCCTGAGGGAATTGGCGCTGTTCCTCAATGATGAATTGCGTCAGCGTGATGCGTCCGTCGTACATAAATTCCCCCTCATGATTGTGTCGCGGGCAGTTTTGGATGCTGACTATCGACTACGTTGCGATTGATTTTGGAGCTCGATAGAGATGAAGGTAAGCCCCTATCGATTCGATAATGGCAATTTTATGCGGCTTAACCATAAGCGCCATTCACTTTTTCTTATGGTTTGAATAAGGCAACCGTTATCCTGGTACATACAGTTGGTTGTTGTAAGGACCGTTGGCATGGCAAAAGAGCTGGCGCATTCTGCTCAGGCCGGTGTGCTGAAGATCGGGAAGGATGGCCAGCGCACCGCTGAAATCCTGATCGATGGTGTAGTCGTTGGTGGTAATCAGCGTAGGAATGCCGGCGCCGCGACTGGCGCTTAGGCCATGCCCGGAATCCTCGATGGCGAGACATTCGGCTGCAGGCAGTGCAAGTTGCCGCAGTACCCAATGATAAATGTCAGGGGCGGGTTTCTTTGCCGGCACCACATCGCCGGCGCCGATCGCCGCGAACCAGCTTGCGGAATGCGGCCCCAAAGCGACATTCAGCAGAGCGGAAACGTTCTCCGGCGAAGTGGTGGTGGCGATGGCCAGGCGCAATCCTGCCGCCCGCGCCTCATGGATGAGTTGCGCCACGCCGGGACGCAGAGGAATCCCGCCGGCTTCCAGCCGGGCGACGAAGTGTCGGGTTTTCGCTGCATGCAGGCGCGCGATCTGGCTCTCGCAATCGGGCCGGGCGAGAAAACCCGGAGCGTAAAGAGTGGCGAAATGCCGGATACGCTCTTTGCCGCCAGTCACTGCCAGCAATTTGCCATAGAGTTTTTCATCCCATCGCCAGGACAATCCGGCTTCGGCGAAGGCGGCATTGAATGCCGGAAGGTGGCCGTCGCGCTCGGTGTCAGCGAGCGTGCCATCGACATCGAAAATGATTGCGGACAAGGTCATAATCGAATCATAGTGGCGGCGAAGCATAAGTAACAGTCACAAATGCTTATTCAGATGATAAGCTTATGGCGGTTTTACTTTTAAGCCCCACTATGAAAAACGTCACCTTGCGCCAACTCAAGGTATTTGAAGCAGTGGCGCGCCATCTGTCTTTCTCGCGCGCCGCCGAGGAACTGCACCTGACCCAGCCGGCGGTGTCGATGCAGGTGCGCGGTCTGGAGGAGAATGCCGGCTTGCCGCTGACCGAACAAATCGGCAAGAAAATCTTCCTGACCGACGCCGGGGCCGAGCTGGCGCGCCATGCACGTGTCATCGCGCAGCAACTGCGTTCGGCGGAGGAGGCGCTGGCGGCAATTCGCGGAGTGAGCGGTGGTCAGCTCCACATCGGGGTGGTCAGCACCACCAAGTATTTCGCCCCGCGCCTGCTCGCGGCATTCCGCGCTCGTCACCCCGGCATCGAGCTGCGACTGGGGGTGCATAATCGCGAGAAGATCGTGCGCCAGCTCGCCGACAACGAGATCGATCTGGCCATCATGGGCCGTCCGCCGGCCGAACTGGATACCATTGCCGACGTTTTTGCCGATAATCTGCTGGTCATCGTTGCCTCACCCAAGCACCCGTTCGTGGAGCGGCGCCGGATTACGCCGGCCGATCTGGAGCAGGAAACTTTCCTGATTCGCGAACCCGGCTCGGGTACGCGTAGTGCGATGGAGCGCTACTTTGCCGAGCAGGGCGTGGTGCTTACCCGCACCTTCGAGATGAGCAGCAACGAGACCATCAAGCAGGCGGTGATGGCCGGCATGGGCATCGCCTTCCTGTCCGCCAGTACGATTGAAATCGAACTGGCGGTAGGCCGCCTCGTGGTTCTACCGGTTGCCGGTACGCCGGTGATGCGTCAATGGCATCTGGTGCGTCGGGCAGAGAAACGTCAATTGCCTTTGGCGGAAGCGTTCCGCGATTTTCTCTGCGGAGAGGGGGCAGGATTGATGGATGAACAGGGAATTGAGTCGAACGCGCCGTCCGGGAACCCGGTGCAGAGCCGAAAAAAATAGGGGACGATGAGGGGGGGGGTGCTTGCCAACTCTTTGTGTGGTCGGCATGCCCGGTGGGTACTTGTGCCCCAGAGGGTACTTGTGCCCCACAGGGTATAATGCGCAATCTTCCGCTGCGCATTGAATCGTCCCATGTCCTTCAATCCAAAATCCCATTTGAGTGAGCTGCTTGGCGCCGCGCTGGCCAGCGTGGCGCCTGAGCAGCGCGATACCGCGATCCTGCTGGAACGCCCGAAGCAGGCCGGCCACGGCGACTTTGCCAGCAATCTGGCGCTGCAACTGGCCAAGACGCTGAAGGCCAATCCGCGCGAGATCGCCCAGCGGCTGGTGCGCGAACTGGCGGTGTCGCCCTGGGTGGATAAGGCCGAGGTGGCCGGCGCCGGCTTCATCAATTTCCGCCTCGCCGCCGCCGCCAAGACCCGCATCGTCAAGGAAATTCTGAGCCAGGGCGACGAGTATGGCAAATGCGTGTTGCCTCTGGATGAGCGTTTGAAAGTGCAAGTCGAGTTCGTCTCGGCCAATCCGACCGGACCCCTGCACGTCGGGCATGGCCGCGGCGCGGCCTACGGCGCCTGCCTGGCGACGTTGTTGTGCTGGGCCGGACACGACGTCAAGCGCGAGTACTACGTCAATGACGCCGGCCGGCAGATGGATATCCTCGGCCTGTCGACCTGGCTGCGCTATCTGGCGCTGTTCGGCGAGATCGTCCCGTTCCCGGCCAACGCCTATCAGGGCGAGTATGTGAGCGAGATGGCGCGGCAGATCCGCGCAGCCCACGGCGAACGCTATATGCATCCTGCCGCGGCAGTGCTGGCCTGCGTGCCTCCCCCGGAACCGGACGGATCGAATGCAGAAGCGCATCTGGACGGCCTGATCAAGGCCGCCCAGGATCTGCTCGGCGAGGACTGGGCCTATATCCACCAGCATGCCTTGACCGAGCAACTGGCCGAGGGGCGCGCCGATCTGGAGGAATTCGGCGTGCACTTCGACACCTGGTTCTCGGAACGCTCGCTGTTCGACACCGGCATGGTGGAGAAGGCAGTGGAGCGGCTGGAGCAAAACGGCCACATCTACTTGCAGGACGGCGCCAAGTGGTTCCGCTCGACCGCCTTCGGCGACGAGAAGGACCGTGTGGTGCAGCGCGAGAACGGCCTGTATACCTATTTCGCTTCGGACATCGCCTACCACCTCAACAAGCTGGAGCGTGGTTTCGACAGGGTCGTCGATATCTGGGGCGCCGACCATCACGGCTACATTCCGCGCGTACGCGGTGCGCTGCAGGCGCTCGGCTGCGACCAGCGCAAGCTCGACGTGGTGTTGGTGCAGTTCGTATCGCTGTGGCGCGGCGCCGAGAAAGTTTCGATGTCCACCCGCGGCGGCCAGTATGTGACCCTGCGCGAACTGCGCAGCGAAGTCGGCAACGATGCCTGCCGGTTTTTCTACATGCTGAGGAGAGCCGACCAGGCGCTCGACTTCGACCTCGATCTGGCGAAATCGCAGAGCAATGACAATCCGGTGTATTACGTGCAGTATGCCCATGCCCGCGTATGTTCGGTATTGATGCAATGGTCCGGCGCAGTCCCCAGTCTGGTGAATGCCGACCTGGCGCCGCTCAGCGGAGAGCGCGAACTGGCGCTGTGCGCGCGGCTGGCGGCGTTTCCCGAAGTGATCGTGGACGCGGCGCGCGACTATGCGCCGCACGCCATCGCCTTCTATCTCAAGGACCTCGCCGCCGAATTCCATAGCTACTACAATGCCGAACGCATCCTGGTGGAGGATGTTCCACAGCGCTCGGCGCGATTGGCCCTGGTTGCCGCATTGCGCCAGGTACTGCGTAACGGATTCAGGGTTCTGGGGGTCTCGGCGCCTGAGAGCATGTAAATGATCAAAGGAAATTCCCGCGATATGAAAGCTTCAACCACTTCATCGACAGCATCCGCCTCCCTGCGCCAGCACCCCCTGAGGCGCAGGAATAACGGCAGCACCCTGGTCGGCCTGTTCTTCGGCTTGGTGATCGGGGTGTTGATCGCCTTTGGCGTCGTCTGGTATCTCAACAAGACGCCTTTGCCCTTCCAGGACAAGTCTTCACGCCCGGAGAAGATCGAGTTGAAACCGGGCGCCCCGCAAACGCAACAGATGCCTCATCAATTGCCGGGCAAGCCGGGCGACAAGGTCAATGAGAAACCCCGCTTCGAGTTCTACAAGATCCTGCCCAGCGGGCAGGAAGTCGCGCCGGCGCCTGGCGATGCGCTTGGGGGCGCAAGTACCCTCGGGGGCACAAGTACCAAGCAACCACCACAGCAAGGCGCACTCAGCCCGCCCACTGCTTCTTCCGCCACTGCCTCAGGAGAGGTGTTTTATCTCCAGGCGGGCGCATTCCAGAAATCCGCCGATGCCGACAACCTGAAAGCCAAGCTGGCCCTGATGGGTCTGGAGACCAGCGTGCAGGAAGTGAATGTGCCGGACAAGGGACTGATGCACCGCGTCCGTGTCGGCCCATACGCCAAGCCGGAAGACATGAACCGCGTCCGCAATCAGTTGGCGCAGAACGGAATCCAGGCTAGCGTGGTCAAAGCCAGGGATTCCGCAGCTGTTCCACAATAGCCGCAACAGAACCTGTCCAGGAGATTACTACATGCTGAAACTCAGAACCCTGATTACCCTCGCCGGCTTGGCGCTGGCTTTCGCCGGCGGCAACGCTGTTGCCGAATTGAAGCAGGGACGCGACTACGATCTGGTGAACCCCCCCCAGGCGACCGAGAAAGGCAATACCCTCGGGGGCATAAAGATCGAGGTAATCGAGTTTTTCTCCTATATGTGTCCGCACTGCGACCAAATCGATCCGGTTGTGAGCCAGTGGCAAAAAACCCTCGCCAAGGATGTCGTCTTCCATCGGATGCCCGTGGTGTTCCGTCCCCAATGGGAGGCTCCCGCCAGGCTTTACTACACCCTGGAGGCCATGGGCGAACTGGAGAAGCTTCATCCCGCCGCCTTTGCGGCGATTCATCGCGAAAACACCAACCTGATGAACGATGCCGGTGTAATCGATTGGGCAGTCAAGAAAGGGCTTGATCGTAAGAAGTTTTCCGATACCTTCAACTCATTTGGGGTCATGAGCAAGATCCAGGGCAGCAAGCAGAAGCAGGGGGCTTACGGCATTTCCGGCGTGCCCTCCTTCGTCGTCGCGGGGAAATACCGCAACCCCGAGAATGTTCCCGGCGGTTACGAGGGCTTGATAAAGCGCGTCGACGAGCTTATCGCCAAGGCGCGCGCCGAGCAGGGCAAGAAGTAGTGCATTCTATCGGGCCATTCTGGGGATTTTTATGCTGCAGCTGGGACGACTCGGACGATTATTTGTCTTGATCGGCCCGGCGCTGGCTTTTGTCGCGGGTGACGCCGCCGCGGAACTCAAGGAAGGCAGCGATTATGTGGTGATATCCCCAGCGCAGCCGACAGGCGCCGATACCCTCAAGGGCATCAATACCCTCAAGGGCATAAATACCAAGATCGAAGTCACGGAATTTTTTTGGTACGGCTGCCCGCATTGCCAGGCTTTCGAGCCGATACTCTCCAAGTGGCTGAAGACGCTGCCCAAGGATGTGAATTTTCGGCGTGTCCCGGCAGACTTTGGCCGCTGGACAGCGGGCGTGAAACTCTTTTACGCGCTGGACGCCATAGGCGAAGAGCAACGGCTGCATGGCGAACTGTTCGACGCGATCCACGTAGAACGCCTGAACTACATCAGCGAATCGGCGGTTGCCGACTGGCTGTCGAAGGAGGGCGTGGAGCGCAGGAAATTCGTCGACGCTTACAATTCCCCAAATGTTAAGGCTAGCACCCAGCGCGCGCAACGGATTTCCAAGGACTACGGCCTCAAAGGCGTGCCAGCGGTGGTAATCGGCGGCAAATACCTCACTTCGAATGTCATGGCCGGCGGCTTCGAGGAGTTGCTAGTTGTCATGGACCAACTGATCGCCAAGCTGCGTGCCGAACAGGCCATGCAGAAGTAAGCTTTTACCGGCATGACCCAGAGAGTGCTTGTGCCTCTTGTGCCGCAGAGGGTGCAGAGGGTACTTGCACCCCTTGTGCCCCAGAGGGTACAGAGGGTGTTTATCACCGGCGCCTCCAGCGGTCTTGGTACTGCGTTGGCCCGTCTGTATGCCGGACGTGGAGCCGTACTCGGGTTGGCGGCGCGCCGCGGCGAGGCGCTCGCGGCCTTGGCCGCCAAACTCCCGGTGACCTGCTTCGTCTATCCGCTGGATGTGACCGATGGTCCGGCATTGGCGGCGGCCGGGGCCGATTTCATCCGTCGCGCCGGCCTGCCCGATATCGTCATCGCCAATGCCGGCATCAGTCTGGGCACGCTGACCGAAGAAGCCGACGATCTGCCGGCATTCGCCCGCGTGCTGCAAACCAACGTGATAGGGATGGTCCACACTTTTCACCCCTTCATCGCGGCGATGAAGCGGGCGCGGCACGGCCGCCTGGTCGGCATCGCATCGGTGGCCGGCATCCGCGGCATGCCGGGCGCCGGCGCCTATTGCGCCTCGAAGGCGGCGACGATCGCTTATCTGGAAAGCCTGCGCGTCGAACTTCACGGTAGCGGGGTTGGCGTTTCGACCATCGCGCCCGGTTACATCGCGACACCAATGACGGCGGTGAATACATACCCGATGCCGTTCAAGCTGTCCGCGGACGAGGCGGCGCGGCGCATTGTTCGGCATATCGATAGAGGAGCCAGTTACGCCGTAGTCCCCTGGCAGATGGGCCTCGTCGCAAAATTTCTGCGCCTGCTGCCGAATCCGTTGTTCGACCGCTTGTTTCTACGAGCCGGGCGCAAACCGCGCAATCCAAGGCATTGATTCAGGAAGGCGGACGCGTTTCCAGCCAGAATATAAGTGCGACAAAAAGAAACACGACGAATTCCAGCACGCTTACCCAGACGATCATGCGCACGATGCGCCGCTGTCGCGGCGTCATCCCCAGCCTGAAGCGCTCGGTCCACCAGCGGTAGCCGGGCAGGGCGCCGAAACGGGCCATGCCTCTCAGGTGATGGCGCAGCGCCGCTGCCCAGGGGACCAGGCTGCGATCGACTTCCTTGAGGCGTTCGTCCGTCTCGTCCTGTACCGGATGGTAATGCTCGGTGATGGTCAGCAGGGAACCGCCGGCATTTGCTTCGATCCTGAATTCGGTCGATTGCTTCAGGCCACGGTCATACACCAGCCTGTAGCCGGAGTTTTTGCCCCACAAGGTGTTTTCGCGCACTGCCTCGACGCGCCAGCCAATCTCGCCGCGGACGTCGTTGGTCTCGTTCAGGGCATGCATACGATAGGAGCGGGAATCGGGCTGCGCTAGCCAATCCGAGATTTCAAGATGCGGGTTGAGGCGGAACAGCCGCTCGATATCCGCCAGGAAAGCCAACAACTCCTGCGCTGGCAGAGGGATCTGTGCCGTGGCCCAGGCAGCGTTGGC
>CAYHXK010000070.1:0-10347 GCA_964360125.1 uncultured Sterolibacterium sp. | reverse complement strand
TGGCCGAAGGTGTCGCGCTGCTGCATGCAATTCAGGATGTGTATCTTTCACCCACTGTAACCATTGCCTGATTTAACCTAGAAACGACGTTTCACCGCAAAGGACGCAGAGGACGCAAAGGAAAACAAGGAATTGGCGAATTGTTGCGCCTCACCTGTAGGGTGAATCGGCTATGTTGCATCAGCATTTGAATTCCTTTGCGTCCTCTGCGTCCTTTGCGGTTCAATAGCTTTTTCTAGATTTAATAAAACAGAGATATTTATGCCCGGCACTCATTTCCAGCTCGAAGTCAATCCGGATATTCCACCGCGCCTGGCGCGGCTTGAAGAACTCGCCAACAACCTCTGGTACAGCTGGAACCGCGCCAGCCGGTCGGTATTCGCCCGGCTGCACCCCAATTTGTGGCATGCGGTGAACCACAGCCCCAAGGCATTCCTCAAGCGCGTCGATCAAAAGCGCTTGCGCAATGCCGCCGAAGACCCGATCTTTCTCGGCACCCTCGACCGGGTGCTGGCGGCCTACGATACCTATCACCAGGCTTCGGCCAATTTCGACTTGCCCGTCAAGTCTCAGCTTGCGGGCAACGATCTGATCGCCTATTTCTGCTTCGAGTTCGGTTTTCACGAAAGCCTGCCGATCTACTCCGGCGGACTGGGGATACTCGCCGGCGACCATTGCAAGGGCGCCTCGGACCTGCGCCTGCCGTTTGTTGCAGTCGGCCTGCTCTACAGCCAAGGATATTTCCAGCAAACCATCGACCGCGAGGGACGCCAGCATCCGCATTATTTCGATACCGATTTTGACGACCTGCCGATCGTCCCGGTCCTCCGCGAGGAAGGCAGCGAGGTGCGCGTTTCGGTGGAATTGCCGGGACGCTTGGTCTGGGCCAATGTATGGCGCGCCAAGGTCGGCAATGCCTCGCTCTACCTGCTGGATACCAATGTCGCCGAGAACAGCACCGCCGATCGCAACATCACCCACCGTCTGTATGGCGGCGACCGCACCACCCGCATCGAGCAGGAGATCGTGCTTGGCATCGGCGGCGTGCGCGCCCTGCGCGAGCTGAATATCCGGCCCACTATCTGGCATATCAACGAGGGACACGCGGCATTTCTGATCCTGGAACGCATTCATGGCCTGTTCGTCCAGGGGCTGGACTTCGCCAGCGCACTCGAGGCCGTCGCGGTGAATACCGTATTCACCACGCACACACCGGTGCCGGCGGGACACGATCACTTTCCCGAGGACATGGTGAAGAGTTACTTCAGCCCGTTTTGCAAGGCCACCGGGATCAGCGGCGACACCCTGATGGCCATGGGAAGAATGCAGGATGGCCATGATTTCAACATGACCGCGCTGGCGATCCATGGCTCTCGCTTCCACAATGGCGTCTCGCGCATTCATGGAAATGTTTCGTCTTCGATTCTTGCCGGCATGTGGCCGCAGATCGAACCCCCGGAAAACCCCATCGACTATGTGACCAATGCCGTGCATGTGCCGTCCTTCCTCGCCACCGACTGGAACGAGACCTTCGATCGCCATCTCGGCCTTGGCTGGATGCACCGTCTTTCCGACCAGAACTGCTGGCAGGGGGTGAACCGCATTCCCGACCAGATCTTCTGGAGCATCCGCCAGTCCTTGAAGGCCCAGCTGCTCCACCTGATCGGCCATCGGGTGCGTCAGCAGCACTTGCGCAACCAGGGATCCGAATCCCACCTGGATCGCATGCTGAAGTTCGCCGATCCGGCCAATCCTACCGTGCTCACCATCGGCTTCGCTCGCCGTTTCGCCACTTACAAGCGTGCCGCGCTACTCTTTAATAACCTCGACTGGTTGCGCGAAATCCTCTCTGACGCCGCACGTCCGGTACTGTTCATCTTTGCCGGCAAGGCCCATCCGGCCGACGAACCGGGCCAGAATCTGATCCGCCAGATTACCGAGTTGTCGCGCCTGGCCGAGTTCGAGGGGCGCATCCTGGTGCTCGAGGACTACGACCTGCACCTGGCGCGACGCCTGGTGTCCGGCGTCGATGTCTGGCTCAACAATCCGATCTATCCGCTGGAAGCCTCCGGCACCTCGGGCATCAAGGCGGCCATCAACGGCGCCATGAACCTGTCGGTGCTCGACGGCTGGTGGGGCGAAGGTTATGACGGCAAGAACGGCTGGGCGATCAAGCCGGCGGCGGAGGGGCTGGATCCGCATGAGCGCGATATCGAGGAAGCCCGCACCCTGTATGAACTGCTGCAGGACAGCGTGATCCCGCTGTATTACCGGAATACCGCGCTCGGCTATTCGCCGGAGTGGGTGGCGATGTCCAAGCATTCGATCGCCAGCATCATGCAGCGCTTCAGCATGGGCCGCATGCTTGATGAGTATACGAGCAAGTTCTACGCTCCCGCAGCCGCGCAATGGCGCAAATATGCCGGAGAGGATTTTTCCGGCGCGCAACATGTGGCCGCCTGGAAGGAAAAGATTCGGGCCGCCTGGCCGGGCGTTTTCATACGCCGCGTGGATAAGCCTCTCAACCGCATACGCTATGGCAATGCGCTGAACTTCGAAGTCGCCGTGCAGCTCAACGGGCTGGCAGCGGAGGACATTACCGTGGAACTGGTGTTTACCCGGCCGGGCGAGCGCAGCCCCGCCCGGAGCAAGCGCTACGCCCTGCGCCATGAGAGAGCCCTGGATCGCGGCGAGCATCTGTTTGTACGCGAACTGACGCTGGATCAGTGCGGAAAAATCGATTACCGCATCCGCGCCTTCCCGCAACACGAATTGCTCACGCATACCTTCGAAATGGGCATGACGGTGTGGTTGTGAGCGGCATTGAGACCACCCTGGCGTGGCGGACGCTGGCCGCGCTGGCGGAGCGTGAGCGCAACCGACACCTGCGCGATCGGTTTGCCGCCGATCCGCAACGTTGTGCCGGTTTTTCGCTGGAATATGACGGCCTGCTGCTGGACTATTCCAAGCAGCGCGTCACCGCCGAGGTCATGACGGCGCTCCACGCCCTCTGGGAAACCGCTGCCGTGCCTGGCTGGATAGCGCGGATGCGGGCCGGTGCGGCGATCAACGCCAGCGAAGGACGCGCGGTGCTGCACATCGCCCTGCGCGAAGCATCGCCACGCGCCGAAGTGCGGGCGATGCTGGAAAAAATGCGGCGCTTCTGCGCTGCCGTGCATGGCCTCCAATGGCGCGGCGGCAGCGGGGAGCCGATCACCGATGTGGTGAACATCGGCATCGGCGGCTCGGATCTCGGGCCGAAAATGGCGACCCAGGCGCTGGCCGCCTGCCGCCAGCCGCAGTTGCGCGTGCATTATGTTTCCAACCTCGACGCCGCCCACCTCGCCACCACGCTGCTCCCGCTCAACCCGCACACCACCTTGTTCATCGTTGCCAGCAAAACCTTCACTACCCTGGAGACCATCGGCAACGCCCGTTCGGCGCGCCACTGGATCGTCGCCGCGCTGGGCGAGGCGGCGGTTTCCCGGCACTTTGTCGCCGTATCCACCAATCTGCAGGAAGTGAAAAAGTTCGGTATCGACACGGAGAATGTGTTTGAAACCTGGGACTGGGTGGGCGGGCGTTTCTCGGTCTGGTCGGCGATCGGATTGCCGCTGGCGCTGGCCGTAGGCTTCGCCAATTTCGAGGCTTTCCTGGCCGGCGCGCACGCCATGGATCGTCATTTCTTCGAGGCGCCGCCCGCGCGCAATCTGCCGGCGCTGCTGGCGCTGCTGGGCATCTGGAACAGCAACTTCCTCGGCGCCGAGACGCAGGCGGTGCTGCCCTACAGCCAGTCGCTGGAACAACTGCCGCGCTACCTGCAGCAACTGGAAATGGAAAGCAACGGCAAACGCATCGGTCGCGACGGCAAGCCGCTCGCCCATGCCACCGCACCCGTCGTCTGGGGCGAAGCCGGCACCAACGGCCAGCATGCTTTCTACCAGCTGCTGCACCAGGGCGGCCGCTTGATTCCCTGCGATTTCATCGCATTCAAGCAAGCCGACTTCACTTTGCCCGGGCCGGTGCGGCACCACGCCGCCTTGCTCGCCAACTGCTTCGCCCAGAGCGAAGCGCTGATGCGCGGCAAGACGCTGGAAGAGGCCAGCAGAGAACTTGCGGCCAGCGGCATGAGCGCGGAAGGCGTGAAAAACCTGGCCCCTTTCAAGGTGTTTCCCGGCAACCAGCCATCGTCCACGCTGTTGCTGCCGCGCCTCGATCCGTACACGCTCGGCCAATTGATTGCACTCTACGAGCATAAAGTTTTCGTGCAGGGCATCGTCTGGGGAATCAACTCATTCGACCAATGGGGCGTCGAATACGGCAAGCAACTCGCTGTGCGGCTGCTGCCGTTGCTTGAGGGCAAGCAGCCGGCAGGGAGTCTCGTGGCAGGCGACTCTGTAGCAGGTCTCGACAGTTCCACTGCCGCCCTGATCGCAGCCTGCCGGAAAGCGTAGTACCCGCCATGAGCGTTCACCGCAGCATAAATGCCGCGAAGCCGGGAAAACCCACGGAGCTTGCCGGCGCCGTCAAGGTTCTCTTCGCCACTTCCGAAATCGCCCCCTGGGTCAAGACCGGCGGTCTCGGCGACGTTGCCGCCGGGCTGCCCTCGGCGCTGCGCGCAGCGGGCGTCGATGCGCGCATCCTGGTGCCCTACTACCCATCCCTGATTCAGGCATACCCGGCGGCTCCCGTCGTCGCCGAGCTTGCCGGTCTCGGCGGCGCACTGCCGCCGGCGACGCTGCGCCAAGCCGCCGCTCCCGACGGCACGCCGCTGCTGCTGCTGGATTGCGCGGTTTTGTACGATCGCCCGGGCAATCCCTACCTCGGCCGCGACGGCCGCGACTGGCATGACAATGCCGTGCGCTTCGGCTTGCTCTCGCGGGTTGCGGCACTGCTCGGCAGCAACGCCAACCCGCTGCCCTGGCAGGCGCAGATTGTCCATTGCAACGACTGGCAGACCGCGCTTGCGCCCAGCTACCTCAATTACCAGAGCGGCTTCGGCGCGCGCGCTGCGACGCTGCTCACCGTCCACAACCTTGCCTTCCAGGGCCTCTTCGGCCGGCATGCGCTCGCCGAGCTGGGCTTGCCGCCGCACGCCTGGGCCATGGATGGCGTGGAATATCATGACCACCTGTCCTTTCTCAAGGGCGGGCTGCAACATGCCGACATCATCACCACCGTCAGCCCGAGCTACGCCCGCGAAATCCAGACCGATGCCGAAGGCATGGGCCTGGCCGGCTTGCTGCGCTGGCGTAGCACATCTCTCGCCGGCATCCTCAACGGCATCGATACGGACATCTGGAATCCGGCGACCGATCCCTATCTGGCTGCCGGTTACGACTCCGCCAACCTGGCAAAAAAAGCCGCCAACAAGGTCGCTCTGCAACAACGGCTCGGCCTCGAGCCGCGCCAGGACTTGCCGCTGCTGGGCGTGATCAGCCGCTTCACCGAGCAGAAAGGCCTCGACTTGCTGCCGCCGCTCGCAGCTGAACTCGCCGCACTGCCGGCTCAGCTGGTGGTGCTCGGCAGCGGCGGGCGCGAACTCGAAAGGGCGTTCACCCGCATGGCGAAGCAACATCCGGGGCAGTTCGCGGTACACATCGGCTTCGACGAAGGACTTGCCCACCTGATCGAGGCCGGCGCCGACATGTTTCTGATGCCGTCGCGCTTTGAACCGTGCGGCCTCAACCAGCTGTTCAGCCTGCGCTACGGCACGCCGCCGGTGGTGCGCGCCACCGGCGGCCTGGCGGATACCGTGGTGGATTGCACAGAAGCAGGATTGGCGGCAGGAACGGCGAATGGCTTCAGTTTCACGGAAGCGACGACGACCGCGCTGCTCGCGGCCATCCGGCGCGCATTAACTGCCTGGCATAAGCCGCGTCTCTGGCGCAAGCTGCAGCAGAATGGCATGGCGCACGACTTGGGCTGGAGCGGACCGGCACGGCAGTATGCCGAGCTTTACCGGAAGCTGGCCCAGCGATCAGGGTAGGCCGTTCCGCTTCCGGAGGGGTAGGCTTGTGCGCATCCTGCAAGGCTTGAAACCTGCGTAGCTTCGGCGTAGTATAACAACCGTTATAACTTCGCCGGAGCCCGCCATGCACATCCTTAAACTCACCCAGATCGGCAATTCCGTCGGCGTCATCCTGCCCAAGGAGGTGTTGGCCAACCTGAAACTGGAGAAAGGCGAGTCGATCTTTCTGACCGAGACGCCAGAGGGCTACGTCGTAACGCCCTACGATCCGGCGCTGGACGAACAGATGACGGCCGGACGCGAATTCATGCGCGAGTTTCGCGACACTTTCCACGCGCTTGCCAAATGAATTGGCGCTGGATCGACAAGCAGGCGTTGCTGCTGCTGCACGGCGAGAGTCTGGCCGAACATGGCGGCGCCGCCGGCATGCGCGACTCAGGCTTGCTCGACTCCGCGTTGGCGCGCGCACCCAATCTTGCGGCCTACGGTGAGCCGGATGTTGCCGCGCTGGCGGCGACCTACGGTTTCGGGATCGCGCGCAACCATCCCTTTGTCGATGGCAACAAACGCGCGGCATTTCTAGCCGTGGGTCTTTTTCTTGCGCTGAACGGCTATCGGCTGGTGGCGACGCAAGCGGATGCGACGGTCGTGATGTTGGCCCTCGCCGCCGGCGAGCTCGACGAAGCCGAGTTCGCCGGCTGGTTGCACGCGCATCTCGAGCCGCGCCGATGACGATTCCACTGTGTCGCGATATACTCGCACAAAAGCTGCACGTTACCAGGAAAATCAGGAGCCCCCATGTTATTCCATTCGGCCGCCCGCAAAGAACTCGATCTGCTCAAACCACAACTGGCGCAATGCCGTCAAACAGAAGGACTGGCACGGTCCCGCGCAGCCGAGCTGGAAGAGCAACTCGCCGCTTGCAAGGCTCAGCTTGGAGACGCTCAGGCTCGCAGCGAGGCTTACGATAGACTGGTCAAGCATCTCGAACAGTTTGGCGTTTCCTTCGGGTTGTCGCAAAAGAGCCTTGCCGGACTTGCGCAAACCATGCAGGCCGAGCGGGCCAATGCACGCGAAACCTTTGGCGTGGCTGAAGTCAGCCGCAGCACGATCGATCGTATCTCGAACGATCTGTCGCAACTCTCGTCCAGTTCGGAAACCGCCGCCGGCAGTGTCGCCATCCTGGGCGAGCGCACCGCAAAAATTGCCGATATCGTGAACCTGATCAAGGAAATTGCCGATCAGACCAATCTGCTGGCGCTCAATGCCGCCATCGAGGCAGCGCGTGCCGGCGAGCAGGGACGCGGCTTTGCCGTGGTCGCCGATGAAGTGCGCAAGCTTGCCGAGCGCACGACCAAGGCAACGGCTGAAATTTCCAGCCTCGTCGGTCAAATCGAGAACGACACCGGCGTGGCCACCGAAAGCATGGTGGCGCTGGCCGCCGAGGCCCGCCGCGCCAGCGTCGAGGGCGGCGAGGCGACCGAGAACATGCAGCGGCTGCTGGGGCTGTCGAAACAGATGGAACAAGCCAGTGCCACCTCGGAACTGCACAGTTTCGTCGAAGTGGCGAAGATGGATCACCTGATTTTCAAGTTCAACATCTACAAGGCTTTCTTCCGCCTGAATAACCTGACCTCCGCCGACATCACCGATCACAAGGGCTGCCGGCTGGGCAAGTGGTACTACGAGGGGGCCGACCGCGAAACTTACGCCAAGCTGCCGGGTTACCGCGCAATCGAGGCGCCCCACGCCAATGTGCATAAAGCCGGGCGCGAAGCCCTGGAAGCACTGAGCAGCGGCGATCTGATCGCCGGAGCGGAAGCCATCGGCCGCATGGAGGAAGCCAGTTTGCTGGTAGTCGAGTCTCTCGAGCGGGTTGCGGCGGAAGGAGAGACGAATCCGCTTCTGCTCGGCAACTCCAAGTAGCGTCGGCTGATTCAAGCCTCGTCCGGCACCGCCCGCTTGCTGCCGTCGGCATTCAGCGCGACATAGGTCAGGGTCGCCTCGGTCACTTTCACCACCAGCGGATTGGCCGGATGGCGTTCGGCGTACACCTGCACATCGACGGTGATGGAAGTATTGCCGACGCGCACCACCTCGGCGTAGAAGCTCACCACGTCGCCGACCGAGATCGGCTGCTTGAACAGGAAGGAATTCACCGCGACGGTGGCGATGCGGCCGCGGGCGCGGCGCAGGGCGGGGATGCTGCCGGCAATGTCGACCTGGGCCATCACCCAGCCGCCGAATATGTCGCCGGAGGGATTCATGTCCGAGGGCATCGGCACCACCCGCAAGGTCGGCTCCCGCCCCGGCATGCACACGCCTGCTTCGCTCATGCCTGATGTTCCTTCAGATAGTTCATCGGCCCGCCGGTGAAAGGCGCGAAGCCGGTGCCGAATATCACCCCGGCATCGGCCAGTTCGGCGTCGGCCACCACGCCCTGCGCCACCAGGCGCTGCGTTGCCGCCAGCAGCGGCTTGATCAGACGCGCGGCCAGGCCGGTCGGCACGCTGCCCGCCGCGCCCTTTTGCGCCTTGCCGTCTGTGTAGAGATAAAAACCGCGGCCGGTTTTTTTGCCCAGGTTGCCGCCCTCCACCAGCGCCGCGAGTCTCCGCGGCGTGGCGGCGGCTGCAGGGTCCCCACTTGCCGTTGCGGCAGCCAACTGCTGGCCCGCCGCGACGGCGACGTCGAGACCCACCGTGTCGGCCAGTTCCAGCGGACCCATCGGCATGCCGAAAGCCACTGCCGCGGCGTCCACGGTTTCCGGCGCCAGGCCTTCGTCGACGCAACGCATCGCCTCGTGCAGGTAGGGCGCCAGCACGGCATTCACCAGGAAGCCCGGCGCATCCTTGACGGGCAGCGGCAGCTTGTCGATCTGGCGGACGAAAGCGGCGGCGCGGGCGGCCACGGCCGGATCGGTGGCGGCGCCGGCGACGACCTCCACCAGCGGCATCAGCGCCACCGGATTGAAGAAATGGATGCCGACCAGGCGGCAGGGATTTTTCAGCGCTATCGCGATGTCGGCCAACTTGAGGCTCGAGGTATTGCTGGCGAGGATGGCGTCCGGCTTGGCCTGTGCTTCGATGGCGGCGAACAGCGTCCGCTTGGCATCGAGGTTCTCGAAGATCGCCTCGATCACCACATCGGCCTGGCGCACGCCGTTGCCTTGCGGGTCGGGGATGAGCCGGTCGAGGACGAAGCGCGCCGCCTTTTTGTCGCGCAATTTCTTCTCGAAGAGTTTGGCGGCGCGGGCGATGGCCGGCGCGATGCGCTCGATCGTCTGGTCCTGCAGCGTCACCGTCATGCCGCGCAGCGCGCACCAGGCGGCGATATCGCCACCCATCACGCCGGCGCCGACGACGTGGATGTGGCGCGGCGCAACGGCATTGCCATCGCTCTTGCCGAAGGCCTTGAGGCGCTCCTGCAGGAAGAACACCCGCACCAGGTTCTTGGTCGTCGCCGAACGAAAGATGGCGTCCAGCGAAGTCGCTTTATCGGCCGGCACGGCCAGCGCATTGCCGCCATAGTGTTGCCACATGTCGAGGATGGCGTAGGGCGCCGGATAGTGTTCGGGGCGGGCGCGCCGCGCCACCTGCTTCCGGGCCTGCGCCGCGACGATGGCTTTGAGCGGGCCGTTCAGCAGCTGCTGCAGACAGGGCAGCGCACGGCGCGGCTGGGCGGAAACCACCAGCATGCGGGCGGCATTTTCCATCACCCGCGGCGGCACGCACTCGTCGGCCAGGCCCATGCGCTTGGCGCGTTTGGCGTCGATGTTCTTGCCGGTCAGCAGCATGTCGAAAGCCGCCGCCGGGCCGACGATGCGCGGCAGGCGCAGCATGCCGCCCCAGCCGGGGACGATGCCGAGCATCACTTCCGGCAGCGCCAGTTTGGCGCCCGGCTCGTCCACGACGATGCGATAGCGGCAGGCCAGCGCCAGTTCCAGGCCACCGCCCATGCAGTGTCCGCGCACCAGCGCCAGCGTCGGGTAGCTCGCGGCGGCCAGGCGGTTGTAGGCATCCCAGCCGCGCTGCACCAGGGCGCGCGCGGCTGCGGCCGAGTCAACTTTGGTGAACTCCTCGATGTCGGCGCCGGCGATGAAACCGGCGCTTTTGCCCGAGCGGAAGATCAAGCCCTTGGGCGGCTCGCGCTCGAGCGCGTCGAGCAGCCAGCCGAACTCGGCCATCACCTCGGCCGACAAGGTGTTGGTCGATGAACCCTGCTTGTCGAGGGTGGCCCAGGCGACGCCGTCGGCATCGCGTAGTAATTGCCAGTGCTTGAGTTCCTGCATGTTTCAGTCCCTTTCCATTTCAATCAGGCAGCGGCTGGATTCACCCCTGCGTTTCCACCAGCATGGCGCCGCCCTGGCCGCCGCCGAT
>CAYHXK010000069.1:0-10349 GCA_964360125.1 uncultured Sterolibacterium sp. | reverse complement strand
CTGGCCGCCCTGGCGGCCCGCGTGGAAGCTTCCTGATGGACAAGATCGCCCATATCCTGATTGTCGATGACCAGCCGGATAACCGGTTCATCTTGGAAGAACTGCTGAGCGATCGCTACGTCGCGCATGCCATGACGGACGGCCAGGCGGCGCTGGCCTACCTTGAAGCCGGAGGCGCCGCCGACCTGATCCTGCTGGACGTGGTGATGCCGGGGATCGACGGTTACGAGGTCTGCCGGCGAATCAAGGCCAACCCGGCCACCCGCGATATTCCGGTGCTGTTCCTGACCAGCCTGGAGAGCAACGCGGACGAAGCGTATGCCCTGACGCTGGGCGCAGAGGATTTCATCCACAAGCCGTTTGCCCCGGCGGCGATCCTGGCGCGGGTGCGCAACCACCTGAATCTGAGCCGGGCCACCGGCTTGTTGCGCACGCGCAACGAGGATCTGGAGCGGCTGGTGGCCGAACGCACGCGGGAAATCGTCAGTCAATCCGAGCAGCTGCTGCGCCAGAAACAGGAGGTGATCGGCGCCCAGGATGCGACCATCACCGCTTTCTGCGTGCTTGCCGAGGCGCGCGACAACGAGACGGGCAACCATATCCGCCGCACCCAGAACTACGTGCGGGCCCTGGCCGAAAGGCTGCGCGGGCATCCCCGCTTCAGCCACGAGCTGAACGACGAGACCATCCTGCTGCTGTTCAAGTCGGCGCCCTTGCATGACATCGGTAAAGTGGCCATTCCCGACGCCATCCTGTCCAAGCCGGGCAAGCTCACTCCGGCGGAATGGGTTACGATGCGGCGCCACTGCGAATACGGACGCGACGCCATTTTCGTCACTGAAAGCGGATTGGGGGCATCGGCGGGCTTCCTGCGTTACGCCAGCGAAATCGCCTATGGCCACCACGAACGCTGGGATGGCGCCGGCTACCCGCAAGGGCTGGCCGGCGAGGCGATTCCCCTCTCGGCCCGGCTGATGGCGGTGGCGGATGTTTATGACGCACTCATTTCGCGGCGGGTATACAAACCCGCCTTCCCCCACCACCAGGCCATCGCCATGATGGCCGCCGAACGGGGAAGGCATTTCGATCCGGATGTGGTGGATGCCTTGCTCGACATAGCCGAGAGCTTCCGCGACATGGCGAGACGCTACAGCGACGATAATATCTAGGAGAAACGCGCATGCAGGAACAGCCCTTGAAAATTTTCGTGGTCGATGACGACCCGGCCGCGCGGATGATCGCCGGTTTCCAGTTCGACGATCCCGCTTATCGGGTGATTGAACTCGACAGCGGCGAGGCCTGCCTCGCCGCTATCGACCAGGCGCCGGATGTCATCCTGATGGATGTGGAGATGACGGGGATGGATGGCATTGCCACCTGTCTCGCCCTGCGCGAGGCGGGGGAGAGCCGCGCCCAGGTAATCTTCATATCCTCCCATGACGATCTGGAAACCCGCCTGAAGGCCTACGACGCCGGCGGCAGCGATTACCTCGTCAAGCCTTTCGCGCCCGAAGAACTGGCGCAAAAGGTACGCGTGGCCCAGCATCTTCTGCAACGCCAGCGCGGCTTGGCGGATCAGGCGCAGTATGCCCAGATGACGGCCTTCACCGCCATGTCTTCGATGGGAGAACTGGGGGTGGTGCTGCAATTCCTGCGCGCATCCTTCGCCTGCCGGAGTCGCGAACAACTGGCGGCGGAACTTTTTTCCGCCTTGGGACAATACGGCTTGCAGGGACTGGTGGAACTGCGCCATACAGGCCAGCATACTTCCGCTTCCAGTCAGGGAGAATGTTCGCCCCTGGAGGAGTCGATTCTGGTCCATGCGCGCAGCATGGATCGGATCTTCCAGTTCAGCGACCGAATGGTGATCAATTATCCCTGCGTTACCCTGGTGTCGTCCAATCTGCCCATGGACGACCCCGATCGCGTCGGACGCTTGCGCGACCACCTGGCGATACTCGTGGAGGGAGCCAATGCCCGCATGATCGCCTTGGCCAGCGAAGAGGGACGCATGGCGCAGGCCTTGGGCATCGTGCAGGCAGTGGGCGATCTTAGCTCCGCTCTGGAGGAAATCGAGACACAGCAGGGAGCACACCGATTACGCGCCCTGCAGCTGATGGATAGCTTGGTGTTCGGCCTGGAGCGGTCCTTTGTGCATCTGGGGCTGACTTCAGGGCAGGAAGTGACCTTAAGCGATATGGCGCGAAAAACAGCGGAAAATATCGGCAGCCTGTTGGGTGAAAGCAAGGATGTGGGTGACCGGCTGCGCGGGGTGACTTCCAGACTGCAGAAAATGGTTGAACCAAAATGACACGGATGGTTGTCAACTGATGGCAGAGACAGGCACCGGTAAAGGCGCGGCCCGGCGCGAGGCGAAGGGCGAGGGTGAGACGCTGTTGCCGTCGCGCGAGTTCCATTTCACGACGGATGACTTCGAGCGTGTGCGCAAGCTGATCTACCAGCATGCCGGCATCTCCCTTGCACCGGTCAAGCAGGACATGGTCTACAGTCGCCTGGCGCGGCGGCTGCGGGCGCACAACTACACTACTTTCGCCCAATATCTGGCGCATCTCGAGCGCAACGACGAAGCGGAGTGGGAAGTCTTCATTAATTCGCTCACCACCAATCTCACCTCGTTCTTCCGCGAGGCGCATCACTTCGAGATTCTGGCCAAACATTTGCAAAAGCTAGGCGCACAGGGAAAACCGATCCGACTCTGGTGTTCGGCAGCCTCCACCGGCGAGGAGCCGTATTCGCTGGCGATTACCGCCTGCGAGGCGTTCGAGAGCTATGCGCCGCCGGTGTCCATCATCGCCAGCGATATCGATACCAATGTGTTGGCCACCGCCGCCAAGGGAATCTACTTGATGGAGCGCGTCGAAAAGCTGGAGCCGAAAAGGCTGCGCAGTTTTTTTCTCAAGGGCGCCGGCACACAGGCCGGCTCAGTGCGGGTACGGCCGGAATTACAGAAGCTCGTCACTTTTACCCGGGTCAATCTTCTTGATGCACGGTGGCCGAATGTGCCCGGCCCGATCGATGTGATGTTCTGCCGGAATGTCATGATCTATTTCGACAAACCGACCCAGTATCAGATCCTCAAGAAATTTGCCCCGCTGCTGCCTGAAGACGGATTGCTGTTTGCCGGCCATTCCGAGAGTTTCATGCACGCCTCTGACCTGTTCCGCCCGTTGGGGCGTACCGTTTATGAACGTGCGGACCGAAAGCGCTGAACTAAGTTTCGCCGAGCACTTGGCGAGCAACCGTTATTACGACCGAACTTTCGAGGTCGAGGCGGTCAAGGTTCTGCCGGGCGAGTATTACGCCACCACTTCCAACATGGTGCTGGTGACGGTACTCGGTTCCTGCGTGTCAGCCTGTATCCGTGACCGAGAGAAGAACATCGGCGGCATGAACCATTTCATGCTCGCCGATGGTGGTAACACCGATGCGCAGTATAGTGCGTCGGCCCGCTACGGCGTGTATGCCATGGAGGTGCTGATTAACCATCTGCTCAAACTCGGTGCGCGCCGTGGCAGCATGGAAGCCAAAGTGTTCGGCGGCGGACGGGTCATGGCCGTGCTGTCCAGTTCCCAGGTCGGCGAACGCAATTCGCAGTTCGTGCTGGATTTCCTGAAGACCGAAGGCATCCCGGTGATGGCCCAGGATTTGCTCGATATCTATCCGCGCAAGATCTATTTCTTTCCGCATGGTGGCCGCGTGCTGGTGAAAAAACTGGTGCGTCTGCACAATGACACGCTGGTGCGGCGCGAAAGGGAATACGCGGCACGTCTCACCGAAGCACCGGTGTCGGGCGACATCGAGCTTTTCTAGTAAGGACTCAGGCATGGCAATCAAGGTTCTTGTGATCGACGATTCGGCGCTGATGCGGGCGCTATTGACGGAAATCATCGGCGGCGCGCCAGATCTCGAAGTGGTCGGTGCTGCGCCCGATCCGATTGCCGCGCGAGAGATGATCAAGTCGCTGCATCCCGACGTGCTGACGCTCGATGTCGAGATGCCGAAGATGGATGGCCTGGAGTTCCTCGGTCGCCTGATGAAGCTTCGGCCAATGCCGGTCATTATGATTTCGACGCTGACAGAAAGAGGCTCGGAGGTGACATTGCGCGCGCTGGAACTTGGCGCCGTCGATTTTCTGCCCAAGCCGCGCATGGAAAATATTTCCCTGCTGCAGGACTATACAGAGGAAATTCGCGACAAAATTCGCGCCGCCTGCGGCGCCCGCCTTAAATCCACGGTGGCGGCAACGCCACGCCCTGTGGTATCTGGAGCGCGCCAGGAAGCGCCGTACCCTCCTTTGAGCGCGCGCATCCTGAGCGAAAAGCTGATCGCCATCGGCGCCTCGACCGGCGGCACGGAAGCGATCAAGGCTGTATTGTCGACGCTGCCGGCTCAGGTGCCGGGTATTGTCATCGTCCAGCATATGCCGGAGTTATTCACTGCCTCGTTCGCCAAGAGGCTCGACAGCCTCTCGCAAGTGCGTGTCGTCGAGGCGCAGGGTGGCGAGCGTATCGAACCCGGCCATGCTTATCTGGCGCCGGGACATTCCCACATGCTGGTAAAGCAGAGCGGTAACGGATATGTCATCGAACTCTCGCAAAGCGCGCCTGTCAACCGCCATCGCCCGGCGGTCGATGTGTTGTTTGGCTCAGTTGCCGCCCTGTTGCGAAATAACGCCATTGGCGTAATTCTCACCGGCATGGGCAAGGATGGCGCCCAGGGCTTGCTGGAAATGCGCCTGGCAGGCGCCTGGACCATTGGTCAGAATCAGGAGACCTGTGTGGTTTATGGCATGCCGCGCGAGGCGGCACTGGTTGGCGCCGTCGAGGAAGTGGTTGCCTTATCCAAAGTGTCCGATAGCATTCTTGCCCGCCTGCGCGCTTTGGATCGGCAGGGACAAAGAGGTTGATAACTCAACCACAATTTTATTACTGCTTGCAGATCAGGAAGCTCCTGATCGCGACACCCCCATGGCTCTCCATTGGCCAGTATCCTTCGTAACTTACCGAGGAAATACCATGAACCGCGACATATTGGAGATGACCCAGATTCACAGCGCGATCCGCGAGAAAATAACCGGCTATCACGCGGACATCCTGCACGAAGTTAAAGCCGCCATCGCCGACAACCCAATTGTCGTAGTAGGAATGGCCCAGAATCCATTTCCGAAGAAGGCTTGCAAGACTCTCGACGCCAATGGTATTGAATACAAATATCTGGAATACGGAAGCTATTTCAGTTCCTGGAGGCGCCGCAATGTCCTCAAGATGTGGTCCGGCTGGCCGACTTTCCCGATGATCTTTGTCAAAGGTGTCCTGATTGGCGGCGCCAGCGAATTGCAAAAGCTGGTCGAAAGCGGCGAATTGCCTCAGATGCTCTCCCAGTGACCCCTGAAACGGCTGGCCCATGAACGTCTACCCGAAGAAATAGCTTCTTGCCAAAAAACCTCGCCTCTTCAGGCAATAAAAAACCCGCAGAGCTCGTAACTGTGCGGGTTATCGGAACTGCCTGTCATCAGCTAACCGCTTTGGAGCGCTACCTGGTGGGTGCTGACGGGATCGAACCGCCGACATTCTGCGTGTAAGGCAGACGCTCTACCATCTGAGCTAAGCACCCTCCGCGTTGCTAACAGCCTGAATAAACGGCTGCGGCAGGCGGAAGAAATTAATTTACCGCATCCTTCAGCGCCTTGCCTGCGCGGAACTTCGGCGTCTTGGCTGCCTTGATCTTGATTGCGGCTCCGGTGCGCGGATTCCGACCGGTACGCGCTGCGCGCTTGCCGACATAGAATGTACCAAAGCCGACTAAGGTTACCATCTGGCCTTTTTTCAATGAAGTTTTGACCGCGCCGATGGCGGCGTCAAGCGCACGGCCCGCTGCAGCTTTGGAGATATCGGCCGACTTGGCAATTTGTTCGATCAGTTCTGATTTATTCACTTAAGCCCCCTCATAGATTTTATTGAGCAACAGGAAAACAATCCTAATGTGTCGTCTCGCGCGGATGCGAGTCGTCGAAAAAATCCTGCACTCGTTTTATAACAAGCCGCAAAACCTTGTGTCAAGGGGTTTTCGCGGCGATGCCAGAAAAAAACCAGAGAGTGTGAAATAGCACACACTGCATCGCTACAGTGTGTGCGTATGGAGTCCGCGGCTTGGATTTTTAGTGCGTGAGAATACCCGTTACCACTTGGCCATCCGCCGGCGCGGGCAGAGGCGCGGCTTCGGCGACAACCGCCGGGGTCTCGGCGACCGGAACCGGCATGCGCTCCAGGGCCAGCTCCAGCACCTTGTCTATCCATTTGACGGGAATGATCTCGATGCGGTTCTTGATGGTATCTTGAATCTCCGCAAGATCCTTGACGTTTTCCTCAGGAATCAGCGCGGTGCGGATGCCACCGCGTACAGCTGCGAGCAATTTCTCCTTGAGTCCGCCAATCGGCAGCACCTCCCCACGCAGGGTAATTTCTCCCGTCATGGCAACATCGGCGCGCACCGGAATACCGGTCAGGACCGATACCAGCGCGGTCGTGATGGCTGCTCCGGCGGAAGGACCATCCTTGGGCGTAGCGCCTTCGGGCAGGTGGATGTGCAGATCGCTCTTTTGATAGAAGTCCTCGGCAATACCGAATTGCTTGCTGCGCTTCCTGACCACCGTCAACGCTGCCTGGATCGATTCCTGCATCACTTCCCCGAGCTTGCCGGTGGTCATGGTCTTGCCCTTGCCGGGCACCACCACCGCCTCGATCGTCAGCAACTCGCCACCGACCTCGGTCCAGGCAAGACCGGTGACCTGGCCCACCTGATTGTCTTTCTCGGCGATACCGAATGAATAGCGGCGGACGCCGAGATATTTATCCAGGTTCTTGGCATTGACGATGATTTTCCTGCTGCGTTTTTTCAGTACCAGCGATTTCACCACCTTGCGGCAGACCTTCGAGATGTCGCGCTCCAGTGCGCGCACGCCGGCTTCCCTGGTGTAGTAGCGGACGATATCGCGCAGTGCGTCTTCGGTCACGGACAGCTCGTCCCGCTTGATGCCGTTGTTCTTGAGTTGCTTCGGCAGCAGGTAACGCAGGGCGATATTGACCTTCTCGTCCTCGGTGTAGCCGGAAAGACGGATCACTTCCATTCGGTCGAGCAGCGCCGCCGGAATGTTGAGCGTATTGGCCGTCGCCACGAACATGACATCGGAAAGGTCGTACTCGACCTCGACGTAGTGATCGACAAAAGTCGAGTTCTGCTCCGGATCGAGCACCTCCAGCAACGCCGAACTCGGATCTCCGCGGAAGTCCTGGCCCATCTTGTCGACTTCGTCGAGCAGGAACAGGGGGTTCCTGACGCCGACCTTGGCCATGTTCTGCAGTATCTTGCCCGGCATCGAGCCAATGTAGGTGCGTCGATGGCCGCGGATCTCCGATTCGTCGCGAACGCCGCCGAGCGACATGCGCACGAACTTGCGATTGGTCGCCTTGGCAATGGATTGGCCGAGCGAGGTCTTGCCGACGCCGGGAGGGCCGACCAGGCAGAGAATCGGCGCCTTGAGCTTGTCTACGCGCTGCTGCACGGCCAGATACTCGACGATGCGTTCCTTGACCTTGTCCAGGCCGTAGTGATCCTTGTCGAGCACCTTCTCGGCCACGCCGAGATCCTTGCCGGTGCGGCTTTTTTTCTTCCACGGCAGGCCGACCAGGGTATCGATATAGTTGCGCACCACGGTCGCCTCGGCCGACATCGGCGACATCAGCTTGAGTTTCTTCATCTCCGCCTGGGCTTTGGTCAAGGCCTCCTTGGGCATGCCGGCGTCCTTGATTTTTTTCTCCATCTCGTCGAGCTCAGCGCCCTCTTCGCCCTCTCCAAGCTCTTTCTGGATGGCCTTGACCTGCTCGTTTAGATAGTACTCGCGCTGGCTTTTCTCCATCTGGCGCTTGACGCGGCCACGGATGCGCTTCTCGACCTGAAGGATATCCAGCTCGGCTTCAAGCTGGGAAAGCAGCTTTTCGAGGCGTGCAGCGACATCGAATATCTCCAGGACTTCCTGTTTCTGCTCCAGCTTGAGCGGCAAATGCGCGGCAATGGTGTCGGCAAGCCGGCCAGCCTCCTCGATTCCCGACAGGGAGGTAAGAATTTCCGGCGGTATCTTCTTGTTGAGTTTCACATACTGGTCGAACTGCGCCAGGATGGCGCGACGCATCGCCTCGACTTCATTGTTGTCGCCCTCGTCCAGCGGCACCGGAACTACCCCGGCGACAAACAGACTGCCGCGATCGTCGATGCTCTCCAGGCGAGCGCGTTGAATACCCTCGACCAGCACCTTGACGGTGCCGTCAGGCAACTTGAGCATCTGCAGGATATTCGCAATACAACCGATGCGATACATGTCGTCGGAGTCCGGCTCATCCTTGGCGGCGGATTTCTGCGCCACCAGCAGGATGCTCTTGCCGGCTTCCATCGCCGTTTCCAGCGCCCGAATCGACTTCGGCCGCCCGACAAACAGCGGGATCACCATGTGGGGGAAGACCACGACATCGCGCAGCGGCAGCAGCGGGAGTTCCAGTTTTTCTGCGGGTAGGTCAAGTTCGCTCGACATGGCGGTATCCTTATGTGAATGCATCCGCAACCCAGTTGGGGATGGGACGCGGTAATTCAAGCACCTCTTCGATCGGCAAAGATCCGAATGTGGCGCGGGGCTATGCCCACTAATGGAAGAGGGAGTTAACTCGAGCTGGCGACCTTAGGCTGGTCGGCGTAGATCAGCAGGGGCGATGTCGCATTGTCAACCATGCCTTCGTCGATCACCACCTTGGTGACATTGTCCATGGTCGGCAACTCGTACATGGTATCCAACAGCACGTTTTCCAGAATTGACCGCAGGCCACGCGCGCCAGCCTTGCGTTTTATCGCCTTTCGGGCGATAGCCTGGAGGGCGCCCGGGCGAACTTCAAGATCGACACCTTCCATTTGGAAAAGTTTCTGATATTGTTTGATGAGCGCATTCTTCGGCGCAATCAAAATCTCTATCAACGCCGTCTCGTCGAGTTCCTGCAGTGTAGCCACCACCGGCAGGCGACCGACAAACTCGGGGATCAGCCCGAACTTGATGAGATCCTCGGGCTCGATCTGCTTCAGCGTCTCGGAAATATTCTTGGTGTCACGGCTCTTCACTTCCGCGCCGAAGCCGATGCTGCTCTTCTCGGAGCGGCTGAGAATCACCTTGTCGAGTCCGTCGAAGGCGCCGCCGCAGACAAATAGAATGTTGGTGGTATCAACCTGGACGAAATCCTGGTTAGGATGCTTGCGTCCGCCCTGCGGCGGAATGGAAGCGGTGGTGCCCTCGATCAGCTTGAGCAGGGCCTGCTGCACGCCTTCGCCGGAAACATCGCGGGTAATCGAAGGGTTATCCGACTTGCGCGAGATCTTGTCGATCTCGTCGATATACACGATGCCCTGCTGGGCCTTCTCGATCTCGTAGTCGCACTTCTGTAAAAGCTTCTGGATGATGTTCTCGACGTCCTCGCCGACGTAGCCGGCCTCGGTCAGCGTGGTTGCATCGGCCATCACGAAGGGCACATTCAGCAGCCGTGCCAGCGTCTGCGCCAACAGGGTCTTGCCGGAACCGGTCGGGCCGATCAGGAGAATGTTGCTCTTGGACAACTCGACGCCATCGCTGCCTTCGTTTTTGGCAAGGTGCTTGAGGCGTTTGTAGTGGTTATACACCGCCACGGCCAGTATGCGCTTGGCGGACTCCTGGCCAATCACGTACTGATCGAGGATGGCGCAGATTTCCTTCGGCGTCGGCAGGTCGGATTTACTGCCCTTGCTGGCGCCCTGCTCGCCCGCCATCTCGTCGCGCACGATGTCGTTGCATAGTTCGATGCACTCGTCGCAGATAAACACGGAGGGACCGGCGATCAGCTTCTTCACCTCATGTTGGCTTTTCCCGCAGAAGGAACAGTAGAGCAGTTTCTCCGGGCCGGCTTTTTTTTCCGTCATCTCGATATCTCCGTGACAGTTTTATTTCGTGTCTTTTTTGACAAACTCGGTACGAGTTTCCAGCATCTTGTCGATGATGCCATAGTCCACAGCCTCGGCCGCCGAGAGGAAATTGTCGCGGTCGGAATCACGCTCGATGCGCTCGATCGGCTGGCCGGTGTGCTTAGCCATCATTTCATTGAGCCGCTGCTTGGTAAATAGAATTTCCCTGGCATGGATTTCGATGTCCGAAGCTTGTCCCTGGAAGCCGGCCGAGGGCTGGTGAATCATGATGCGCGAATTGGGCAGGCAGAAGCGTTTGCCCTTGGCGCCGGCCGTCAGCAGGAAAGCACCCATGCTGG
>CAYHXK010000068.1:0-10361 GCA_964360125.1 uncultured Sterolibacterium sp. | reverse complement strand
ACCAGCGCCAGGGCTTGCTTCAGCGATGCAGTCAGGGCTTCGTCGGCACGCGAGGGTTCGGCCACGCCGGAGGGGTGGTTGTGGGCCAGGATGACGGCGGCGGCGTTGTGGAACAAGGCATTCTTGACCACTACGCGCGGGTAGACGCTGGTTTGCGTGAGCGTACCGCGAAACAATTCGTCGTGGGCGATCAGCCGGTTTTGCGCATCCAGCCACAGCGCGACGAAGGCTTCGTGCGGCAGGTGAGCAAGATTCAGGCGCAACCAATCGCGCACTGCCGCGGGAGCAGAGAAAAGGTCGCGGGATGTCAATTCTTCCTTGAGTGCGCGCCGCGCCAACTCCAGCGCCGCCTGAAGTTGAGCGGATTTGGCCTTGCCCATGCCGCGGATATCTTTGAATTCGCTGGCGTCCGCATGGGACAGGCTGGTCAGCGAGCCAAAATGGCCGAGCAGGTCGCGCGCCAGATCGACGGCGCTTTTTCCCTTTACGCCGACGCGCAGGAAAATCGCCAGCAACTCGGCATCGGAAAGCGCGGCGGCGCCGTGCTTCAGCAGCCGTTCGCGGGGGCGTTCGTCTTCGGGCCAATCGGTTATTGCCATGGGTTAGAATGCTTCGTTGTCTTTGGATATTCTACTCGTCATGACGGAACTTACAGGCAAAAGCATCGTGCTCGGCGTCACCGGTGGCGTGGCGGCCTACAAGGCGGCGGAATTGGCGCGCCTGCTGGTCAAGGCCGGCGCGCGCGTGAATGTGGCGCTGACCGAGGCCGGCGCGCATTTCGTCGGCCCCGCCACTTTTCAGGCGCTCACCGGCCAGCCGGTGTGGAGCGATCTGTGGGATCAGCGTTTGCCCGGCGGAATGCCGCATATCGATCTGACGCGCGGCGCCGATGCCATCCTGGTGGCGCCGGCCAGCGCCGATTTCCTCGCCAAGCTGGTCCAGGGACGGGCAAACGATTTGCTGACCACGCGCTGTCTTGCCAGGCCCCGCACCGGTGGCGACGGAGCGGAGAATGACTGTCCATTGCTGGTCGCTCCGGCGATGAACCGGCAGATGTGGGAGAACCCGGCGACACAACGCAATGTCAGGCAGCTGATTGCGGATGGGATAACGCTGCTCGGCCCTGCCAGCGGCGAACAGGCTTGCGGCGAAGTCGGCCCTGGCCGCATGCTTGAAGCGGCGGAATTGTTTGAAGACTTGGTGGCCTATTTCCAACCCAAGCGTCTTGCAGGCAAAAATGTGCTGATGACCGCCGGTCCGACCTTCGAGGCGCTCGATCCGGTGCGCGGCCTGACCAATCTCAGTTCCGGCAAGATGGGCTTCGCCCTGGCGCGCGCCTGCGCCGAGGCGGGCGCTGCGGTGACGCTGGTGGCCGGTCCGGTGAGCCTGGCCGCGCCGCGCGGGGTCGCGCGGATCGACGTGCGCAGCGCGGAAGAGATGCGCGCGGCAGTGTTGCAGGCTGTCCCTGGCAAGGACATTTTCATTGCCGTGGCGGCGGTGGCCGACTATCGTCCGGTGCAGACGGCCACGCACAAAATCAAGAAAACCTCGGCTGCCATGACGATTGAACTGGCGCCGAACCCGGACATTCTCGCCGAGGTCGCGGCGCGACCGCAAGCGCCGTTCTGTGTCGGCTTTGCCGCCGAGAGCCAGAACCTCGCCGGCTACGCCGAGGGTAAACGCCTGGCCAAGAAACTGCCGCTGGTGGTGGGTAATCTGGTGCAGGAAGGCCTCGGCGGTGATTGCAACTCGGTGGTGCTGTTCGACGCTGCCGGCAGCCATCCCCTGCCGCCGGCTTCCAAATTCGAAGTGGCGCGCGGCATCGTCGCCCACATTGCCGGTCTTCTCCAGAAACGCTGACCCATGCATCGCATCGACGTCAAGATTCTCGATTCCCGCTTGCGCGACGTGGCCGGCCAATATGCGCCGCATTACGCTACGCCGGGCGCTGCCGGCCTCGATCTGCGCGCCTGCATCGAGGCGCCGATCAAGCTGCATCCCGGCGAGACCCAGCTGATTCCCGCCGGCATCGCCATCCATCTCGCCGATCCTGGTTTGGCGGCGATGATACTGCCGCGTTCGGGACTCGGCCACAAGCACGGCATCGTGCTCGGCAACCTGGTCGGCTTGATCGACTCCGATTATCAGGGCGAGATTTTCATCTCCACCTGGAATCGCGGCAAGGAGACTTTTACCCTGAACCCTCTCGAAAGATTGGCGCAACTGGTGGTGGTTCCGGTAATCCAGGTGGCATTCAACGTGGTTGAGGATTTCGATGCCAGCGAACGTGGCGCGGGTGGCTTCGGCAGCACCGGCCACAAGTAATTCCAATTCAAAATCAACCGTGACTTTGTCTCCCAGGGGATTTCCTGCGGGGCGTCGTCTTCGCGTCACACTTGATTTTGAGTTGGAATTGTTCCTTGGCACGCCCCAAAAACAAACCCCGCTGCAGGGCGGGGTTTGTTTTTCCTGATGCTTTGCAGTTCAGGTCGACATCTCGGTCAGAATATTCCTCAGCCAGCTTTCGGCATAGACCGCTTCCAGTTCCGACAGATCCGGCGAGACGCCGCCGGAGTTCGGCACGGCGACGATCGCACCCTTGTCCACCTTGTATACGGCCGCCACGCTCACCGCTTCCTTGCTGGTGAGGAAACTGTAGCAGGTGTTGATGCCGGAAAGCTCGGTGATCTCCTTGCCGTTCATCAATGCCACCAGATTCATGGCGCAGACCTTGGCTTCCGAGTTGGCGGAGTAGCCCGACTTGGGCATGGCGCCGGCGATCGATGCATCGCCGATGACATGGATTCCCTTGTGCAGCGTCGACTCGAAAGTGGTCGGATCGACCGGACACCACTTCTTGTCCGGACCGACCAATCCGGCCTTTACGGCAAGATCGGCGGCACGCTGCGGCGGGATGACGCTGATCACGTCACCCTGGACGGATTCGATGCCCTCGATCTGCACCGACATGTTATTGGGATCGACGACGGTCACCTTCTTGGCGGCGCGATAGTCGATCATGCCATCGTAATGCTTCTTCCAGCCTTTCCTGAAGAGCGGGCCTTTCGAGACTATGTCCGGGTTGGCGTCGAGCACGATGATTTTCGATTTGGGCTTGTGCTGCTTCAGGTAATGGGCGATCAAGCTGGCCCGCTCGTAGGGACCGGGCGGGCAGCGGAAGGGACCGAGCGGGATGGATATCACTACCGTGCCCCCGTCTTTCATGGTCTCAAGCTGTTTGCGCAGCAGGGCGCTTTGTGGTCCGGCTTTCCAAGCGTGGGGCATGATATCAGGCGTAGTGGAGGGGTTGTAGCCCTGGAGTTCCTCGTAGCGGAAATCGATACCCGGAGAAAGCACCAGCCGGTCGTAGGTGACGTCGCCGCCGGAGGTCAGCACCACTTTTTTGGCCGCATCGATGCCGGTGACTTCTGCCTGCACGAACTTGATGCCATGGTTGGACACCAATTTGTCGTAGCGGATGGTCAGCGGCGCCATGTCCTTGAGAATACCCGCGATGTAAAGGTTGCTGAAGGGGCAGGAAACGTAGTGATCGTTGCGTTCGATCAGCACCACTTCTATGCTGGAGTCCAGCATGCGGATGTACTTGGCGGCAATGGTGCCGCCATAGCCGCCGCCAACGACAACCACACGGCGGCCGCCCGTCGGACCCGCGAGGCTGCCTGGACTGGCACAACCCGCCAAGGCCAGACCGGAGGCGCTTCCCAACAACTTGATGAAATTTCTGCGATCTATAGTCATGATCTGTCTCCCCCTATTTAACACTGGCGTAGAAGTGCAAGAGGGCGTCCAGATCTTCCTTGGACAGGGGCTTGATCTTCTCTTCCTTTTGTTCCGACATCTTGCGCTTGCCCGATAGATAGTCCGCCATCTGAATCTGCAGATAGGGCAGCCATTGGCTCGCCATGGCCGGAGTGTCGTCCTTGCCTTCCTTGCCATCCTCGAGATGGCAGCGGCCGCAACTGGTTTCTTGCAGGCTGGCGCCCTTGGCGATCTTCGCCGCATCGAGGCCTTGCTGCGTGGCATGCAGCTTCTGCTTGGAGAAGTAGTCGCCCATGGCGGCGATCTCGGCGTCGGAGTAACCCTTGGCCAGCCGTCCCATGATGGTTCCGGGACGCGCACCGCTCTTGAATTTCTTCATGGCGTCGACGATCGACTCCTTCGACTGACTGGACAAACTCGGCATGCTTGGCCCGGCGCTGCCGCCATTGGTGCCGTGGCATCCTGCGCAGGCGTTGGAGAGCATCGCCGGCGAGGGCGGTGCGGCCTGGACCATCGCCGAGAGGGCCAGAGCGCCTGCGGCCAGCGCCCATCCTTTCCATTTGACTGTCATTTTTGTCTCCTCCAGTTGAATTTTTGCAAGAAAAAAACGATTCGAGAACTTATTGCTTCTGCACATTGATGTGGCTTTTCACATCCTTGTTTTCCTTGTCAAGACCGAACTGATAGCCGAGCGATACATAGTGGAAACGGGCATTGGTGTAATCTTCATGGATGGCGAAACCGAAGTAATAAACCTTATCCGCTGCGATAGTGTGGTCACCCTTGCCCTTGCCGGCGAGATCGCGCTCGAAGGTCACCACCCACTTGTTGCCATCCTTCTTGCCTTCGGCCTTGACGAGGCTCTTGCCGCCTTCCATGTGCCGGGCTTCGGCGACATGACCGTCCGCTGGCGTCTTTTCTCCACTGCGATACTGGATCAGGTCCAGGAACTTTCCTGAAGCCAGATCGGCGTCTTTGAGGTACTTGGTCTTTTTGTCGTCCTTCGCATCTTTCATGCTACGCAAGTCGTTGTGGCAGGTAGCCCAGCAGCCGTTGAGGTTGCTGCCCTCGACCGTCCCGCCGCCGTCGAACATCATGGTCAGCTTGACCTCGTTCTTGGCATCGAGCTTCTTGGCGCCAGTCTTGGGCGGCACCCACTCGAAACGGAAGTAGATCTTGCTGCCGTCATGCGCAGCCTGGAACAACACCGGAATTGAACCCACCTTGCCGGCTGGCGGCGTGGGTTCGATAACGGTCTTGGAACTGCCGACCGGCTTGCCCGTCACGATCTTGTCGCCGATCTCATGAGCATCGCCCTCGTGGCACTTGGCGCAGGTGCGTTTCTTGTCCACGATGTCCGGTACCGCCGAGTGATCGGGCTTACTCATCACCCATTCGAGGGAGGACTGGCCCGGATAGAACAAGGTCATTTTGCGCTGGGGAATCTTGCTCCAGTCGGGAGCGGCGAAGGTTCCTCCGGCAACCAGCGCGCTCATTACAGCTACGGCAATCTGCTTCATCGTTCAGCTCCTATCAGCAATAACCTGAAAAAATGTCAAACGCGAATCCGTGCGAATCCCGTTAGGTTTCCTTCTTCGCAGCTTTTGCCGCTTCTTCCTGCTCCAGTTGTAGATGCACCGGCTTGTGAACGATCCCTTTGTGGCAATCGATACAGGTCTTGCCGTCCTCGATCGCACCCTCGTGCTTGACCACGGAGCGATCTTTCTGCTTGGTTGTGTCCATGGTCTTGTAGTCGTGGCAGTTGCGGCACTCCTTGGAATCGGAGTCTTGCATTTTCGCCCATACCCGCTTGGCCATTTCCAGCCGCTTGGCTTCGAATTTTTCGGGGCTGTCGACCGAACCGGTGATATGGCCGATGACATCGCGCGCCGCCAGCAGTTTCATGGTGAGCTTGCGGCCATAGTCGACCGGATTCTTGCTGCTCGCCACATGGCAGTCGGCGCAGGAAACCGTCGTGCCGGAGCGGTTGGTGTAATGGACGGTCTTCTTGAGTTCCTCGAAGGGAATCGACATTTCGTGGCAGGACAGGCAGAACTCGGTATGGTTGGTGAGTTCCATGCCGGTATTCAGTCCGCCCCAAATGACTATGCCGCCGATTATGCCGATGACGATCATGCGCAACATCGAACACTTGGGGGGCCGCATTAAGCGCTGCCAGAAATTTTCTTGTTCCACGTGGCCAGTGTTGTTGGACGGGGGTTGTTTTTTTTCAGCCATTGAAATATTCCTGCGCTTCACGGCGCCTGAACATGCCGGCGGCCAAGTCAATCATTCGGGATATGACGAAATCTGGGGAAGGGGGCTTGAAGGCGCCGATCCTGTAAATTGGATTCAGCGGTGTGGAAACGAACATCACTGACCGGCTCCTTCGGGAGGACAACGTGAACCGAAATACTGTCTGTACTTCTGTACTTTTAACTATGTTGCGACTACTTCGATAGCCATGTCAAGTCAAAGGGTATACAACTGCGGTGAATAAAAAACTGGTTCAAATATTTAATTAATAAATGTCAAATGAAGAACCTCGCGGCTTGCCGCGAGGTTCTTCATTGAATGGAGATCGGCGTCTGGCGAGAAAGCCCCTGCATTTCAGGCCGACTTAGCCGCCGTGCCGGACAGGAACCTGAATATTTCCCGGGCTAACTGACTGCGCGCTCGGCAATATCGACGTTCACCGTATCGCGGCCGAGGACTGCCAGCACGGCTCGGGCATAATTATTCGCCCATGCCCCGGCTTCGACGAAGCGCTTTTCGCCAGCGTACTGGGCAATCAGCAACACCTTGTCCAGGCGCAGTACTTTGCCCATCGGATTGGTAGGGACGCAGTCCAGATCATTCCATTCCTGGTCAAGCCATGCATGCGCTTGCTCCGGCGTGAATGGGGTTTTGTCGCTATCGAAAAACTTGAATTCGTATTCGCGATCACGGGCGAATGAAACGATGACGGTGTTGGGCATGGTGGCGATTCCAAGGCCTGGTTGGGCCGCGCACTGCATACAACTGGGCGCGGAAAGCGTCATTCTGAGGTGTCGCGCTCGGTAGGGCAAGTCCCGCGAGAAGTCCGATGGATGCTTCGATTGGAGACGGCGCCGCGAGGCGCCGATTCTGCAAAAGATCGAAACGGATGTTTACAGCATTGCTTCATACAACGGCAGTGTAAGGAACTCGGGATAGTCCTTGGAAAGGGACATTTTCTCAAAAATCACGGCGGCTTGATCGTAGGTCTCGGTTTTGTCGCCATGGGCACTGACATCGGCTTTAACCTTGAGCAATTCCTCCGGGATGATCGCTCGCACCATCTCGGCGGAAACCTTGCGGCCGTCGTCGAGCTTGCCCTTGGGCGATACCACCCATTGCCATACCTGAGAGCGGCTGATTTCGGCCGTGGCGGCGTCTTCCATCAGGTTGTGAATGGGTACGCAGCCGTTACCGGCTAGCCAGGAGCCAAGGTAGTGAATTCCGACGTTGATGTTGTTGCGCAGGCCCGTTTCGGTGATCGGCTGCTCGGGCTGGAAGTTGAGCCAGTCCCGCGGACCGAATGTGTCGGTACCTTGCCTTTCCCACTGGTTGGGTTTATCGCCCAGCACCTTGACGAACTCCTCCAAGGCGATCGACACCAGCCCTGGATGAGCTACCCAGGCGCCATCGTAGCCGTTGTTGGCGTCGCGGGCCTTGTCGTGACGGATTCCGGCCATTGCTTTCTCGTTGGCTGTGGGATCGTTCTTGATCGGGATCAGTGCGCTCATGCCACCAATGGCGGGCGCTCCACGCTTGTGACAAACTTTCACCAACGACAGGGCATAGCTGCGCATGAAAGGCACCTCCATGGTGATTGCGCTACGGTTGGCAAGGCAGAAATCCTTGTTTTTTCTGAACTTCTTGATGCAGGAGAAGATATAGTCCCAGCGTCCGGCGTTAAGGCCGGCAGAATGCTCGCGCAGTTCGTAGAGTATTTCTTCCATCTCGAAAGTGGCGAGTATGGTTTCGACCAGCACGGTGGCCTTGATGGTGCCGCGCGGCAGGCCGATGGCATCTTGCGCCAGGATGAATATGTCATTCCACAGGCGCGCTTCGAGATGACTTTCCAGCTTCGGCAGATAGAAGAAGGGACCGGCGCCGCGGGCTATCAGTTCCTTGGCATTGTGGTAGAGGAATAAAGCGAAATCGAAAATGCCGCCGGAGACGCGCTGACCGTCAACCAGCAGGTGTTTTTCATCCAGATGCCAGCCGCGTGGGCGCATTTGTAGGGAGGCAATCTTGTCGTTGAGGCGGTATTCCTTGCCCGTCGCGCTTTTGTAAGTGAGCGTTCGGCGAATGGCAGCCTTAATGTTGATCTGGCCTTGAATCAGGTTTGCCCAATTCGGACAGTTGGCATCCTCGAAATCGGCCATGTAGAAGTCGGCGCCGGAGTTGTAGGCATTGATGATCATCTTGGCATCCACCGGTCCGGTAATCTCGACCCGACGGCATTCCAGACTTTTCGGCAAGGGTGCAATTTTCCAGTCGCTTTCGCGAATTGACCTTGTTTCCGGCAAAAAGTCCGGCATTTCGCCGTCATCGATTCGCTGTTGGCGTTCGGCGCGCAGCTTCAGCAACTCCTGACGGCGTGGCTCGAAGGCGCGGTGGAGCCGGGCGACCAGTACAAGTGCTTCGGGAGTTAGGATTTGCTCGAACTCGGCAGTAACGGGGGCGTTGATCTGGACGCCAGTGGGGAGGTTAAGGCTCATCGGTTGTCCTTGCAGTAGGCTTAGGCGGCACTTCCAAGTTGTTTGGTGCAGTGCAGTAGTATCTTATATAAGACAGTAAATATTGCAAGCCATTCCGAGACAAAATTTACCTATAAATTAGTCAAAAAAGCCGTGATTGAAAAGCGAATTGAATTTATCGCCCGAGCCGGTGAGACCCGGGTTTGTTGCTATGCGGCAGGCAGGAAGATAGCGCGAAAGTCGTTGACGTTGGTGCGCGTCGGGCCGGTGAGGATCAGCGTGCCGAGTGCCGCGAAGAAACCGTAGCCGTCATTGCGGTTGAGGTACTCGGCCGGATTCAGACCCTGCGTAGTGCAGCGTGCACGGATGTCAGGACCGAACCAAGCGCCGGCGTTGTCCTCGCTGCCGTCTATGCCGTCAGTGTCGCAGGCCAGTGCCCAGGCGGGCACGTCCAGGGTAGCCGCGAGCGCGAGCAGGAATTCGGCAGCCCGTCCGCCGCGACCTTGGCCGCGCACCGTGACCGTCGTCTCGCCGCCGGAGAGGATGACGCAAGGGCGTCGGGCTGGTTCGCCATGATGAAATACCTGTCGGGCAATGGCGGCGTGTACATAGGCCACGTCGCGCGATTCGCCTTCGAGCGAATCTCCCAGTACCAGCGGTTGGATGCCATGTTGCCGGGCGTAGGCGGCAGCAGCCTGCAATGCCTGCTGGGCAGTGGCGATTACGTGTGTTTCGCTGCGGGCGAGTCGCGCATCGCCGGGTTTGGGTGTTTCGCTTTGCGGCGAGTGGAGATGCTCCAATACATGCGGAGGTACATCGATGCGGTATTTATCGAGGATCGCCAGAGCCTGTTCGCGCGTAGTGGGATCGGCGACGGTGGGGCCGGAGGCGATGATGGAAGCATCATCCCCTGGAATATCGGAAATCCCGAGGGTGACCACTCTTGCCGGCGCACATGCCAACGCCAGACGGCCCCCTTTGATGCCGGAGAGATGTTTGCGCACGCAATTCATTTCGCCGATGTTGGCGCCGCTTTTTAACAGGGCCCGATTGATCATCTGCTTGTCGGCAAGGGTGAGACCCGCCGCGGGCAACGCCAGCAGCGCCGAACCGCCGCCGGAAATCAGGCACAGCACGAGATCGTCAGCCGTCAGGTTTTGAACCAGCTGTAGCATTTCTTCGGCGGCTTGCTGGCCGGCGGCATCGGGGACCGGGTGGGCGGCTTCGACCACGCGAATTTTCCTCGTCGCTTGGCCGTGACCGTAGCGCGTCACTACCATTCCGGAAAGCGGCTTGTCGGCAGGCCAATGCGCCTCGACCGTCGCCGCCATAGCCGCCGCCGCCTTGCCGGCGCCGATCGCCACCGTGCGCCCGTGGGGCGGGGCGGGCAGGTGCTGGGGGACGCAGGCCGCCGGAGTGACGGCGGCCACGGCGGCGTCGAACAGCCCTTGCAGGAAGCCCTGCGGGTCGGCGACGGCCGCTACAGTCATGGCGAGGTCACTCGGCCTTGGCGATTTCGTGGTTGGCCATCATCTCGAGAGCGCGCACCATGGCCGAGTGATCCCAGGCGCTGCCGCCGTGGGCGGCGCAGGAATTGAACAGCTCCTGGGCGGTCGCGGTGTTGGGCAACGAGATGCCCATCGCGCGGGCACCCGACAGCGCGAGGTTGAGGTCCTTCTGGTGCAGTTCGATGCGGAAGCCCGGAGCGAAGGTACGCTTGACCATGCGCTCGCCATGCACCTCGAGGATGCGCGAGTTGGCGAAACCGCCCATCAGCGCCTGGCGCACCTTGGCGGGATCGGCGCCGGCCTTGGAGGCGAACAGCAGGGCCTCGCCGACGGCCTCGATGTTGAG
>CAYHXK010000067.1:0-10405 GCA_964360125.1 uncultured Sterolibacterium sp. | reverse complement strand
GTGATGAAACCAAAGCCATCGCTGGACATATTGATTCCTCGAATAGTGCTCGCGGCGTTTGCGGTACTGCAACTTGCGGGTTGCTCCAAGACCGTGCAGTGGGAAGAGGAGGTGCCGCTGAATACGGGGGAAACGATTTGGGTACAGCGGACGGTGAAGTACACCTACCAGGGCGGGGCAGGAAATCCACTGGATATGGCTTATCGGCCAGAGCGCAACCAGACCATAGAGTTTTCATGGGATGGAAAGGATTATCGGTACGAGGGGGATGCCAGAATCTCACTTCTTGCGATATCGCCGCAGAAACGCCCTGTGTTGGTAGCAAGGGCAGCTGATAGCTCCTGGGAGGCAGCTTACCATTACGCATGCACCATACCTTTTTACGTGCAATTCATCCCTGATGACACTGGTCGAGTATGGAGTTGGCCTCCAAATATCGAAAATTGGTTGTACAACTTGCCGACGAATTTATTGCTAGAAAGGCACCCGCCAGAGCAAATGAAGAAGCGTTATGCAGCAATAGATGTTCAGCAAGAAAACTATCCTGGTTCTGTCAACACACCTTCGCAGCAAAAAATTGATCCAACCTATACCGGCGACCTCTGCAGACAAAAGGAGAAATGACCATGGCTACCAAAGACGAATATGCCCAGATGTCCCTTTACGTGTACGACGCGAAAGCTCTTGAAGAGAACCGCCCTCTTGAACCCGCTGGCTGGAAGAGGCTTCAATACGAACCAGCCGGTTTTGCGGGATTTTCCTATGGAATATTCCAGCGCATCGGCTCCGACGAAGTGGTCATCGCTTATGCTGGAACCAATAATATCGGAGACGTCCTGAACGGTCTTGCTGCCGGCTTGGGCGTGGCGTCGACCCAGAATGGGGTATGGAGGGCGACGGTGTGATGAAACCAAAGCCATCGCTGGACATATTGATTCCTCGAATAGTGCTCGCGGTGTTTGCGGTACTGCAACTCACGGGTTGCTCCAAGACCGTGCAGTGGGAGGAGGAGGTGCCGCTGAATACGGGGGAAACGATTTGGGTGAACCGGTCGGACACCTATGAAAAAGTTAGCGGGTACGCTAACCCACTGGAAAGAGTTTGGGGCATCAAAAAACGAGCGCTTAAGTTCACGCGACACGGACAGAACTACGAGTTTCAAACAGATACTACAGAAATTATGATGATTTATGAGTTTGATGCTCCGAAAAGCGTAGCTATCGTTGCCTGGGTGCAGAACTGCGAGAGACGAGGTTTTGGAGAATTTCGATGGGTTAATGGAAAGTGGGAGCTTCAGCCAAACGTCAGTCCGACACTGATTGGCCAACAGCGCAATCTCATGGGTCACTACTCTGGATATGAGGGAGCTGTCCCGGCGCGCGTCACTCAGGAATTTATTCGAAATTCACGCTTTGATTTGCCACAGAATGGTGGCACGGAGAGTCACTTGCTGGAATCAAGAGTCGCAATTAACTGTTCAAGGAGCAAATAATCATGGCATCTACTACTGATCTTGCACTATTAGCCTTACGCGCCTACTCAACACCGACTGCAACTGATGGCACCAATGTAGAACTAAACCGCCCTGCCATTCCCACCGGCTGGGAAGAACTCGAATATCAGCCCGACGGCAGACTCGGCTTTTCATATGGGGTCTTCAGGAAAACAGGCACTACAGAGGTCGTGGTGGCCTACGCCGGCACCAATCAAAACATTGACTGGTTGGCCAACCTCTCCAGCGGCATTGGCTTGAGTTCATCGCAAACCACGGAGGCTGCGCTGGCCTATATATCCGCCAAGCAGCAATACGGTTCGAACATCACGCTTACCGGCCACAGCTTGGGAGGCGGCCTGGCCTCGATCATGGCGGTTTGGTTTAACCGACCGGCTGAGGTCTTTGACGAAGCGCCGTTCGAATTGACGGCCAGAAGCCCGTGGGTTATTCCGGCGACCAAGGCGGCGCTCGCTCTTGCAGGTTTCAGCGACCCGGCGTTTACTGGCTACAACGGCATCAGCGACTTCACCGCGCGCGAGGCCAACGTCACCAACCACTATCTGGAAGGCGAGGCGCTGGCCGGATTTCGGGCGGCGTTGCCCACCGTCATGGGGCAAGACAACCTCATCCGTGTCAACGGCGTCGACATGACTGGTTTTGAGGGTGCCAAACAACTCCACTCCCAATCCCTGCTGACCGCGATGCTGATGAGCGATTCCTTCCGACAATCCACCTATGCATCGACCCGCGTCATTCCCTTGCTGATGGACAAAAATTTCTATGCCTTCGATGCCGCCACCAGTAATCAACAGAACGTCCTCATCAATTTCATCCGCAGCGAACAAGGCACAGGCGGCAAACTCAGCCACTTCGCCAACGATCTCTTCAAACTCGGGGGTAACCTCGCTGGCCTGAACAAAGCCGCCCAGGACGCCATCATCGCCCAAGGGATCGAGTGGTACTACGGGCAGGGCAGCGGCACAGGCCAGGAATTCTTCAACGCCAATTCAGGCACCGGCCTGCTGCAATACACCACCGCGATAGGCGACGGCCAGGCCAATGCGCAGAACAAAGCAGCCCGCTTTGCAGAGAAGTGGCTCGCCCCCATCGTCAATGACCACGGCGAGTTTTATTCCACCGGCTTTACGACGTATGAGCAATGGAACGTGGCCACCAGCAGCAGCGGCGCGACGGCCACTGCGGCCAAGGCCGGTAAAACCCAGATTTTTATCGGCGGTGCAGGCGGCGATACTTTCACCGGCGGCGACCTGGGCGATGTGATGTTCGCCGGCGCCGGCAACGACTCTCTCAACGGCGGAGGCGGCAACGATTGGCTTTATGGTGGCGCAGGCAATGACACCCTCAAGGGCGGTGCCGGTTACGACCGCTACCGCATTGAAGGCAGCGACACCATCGAGGATGCCGACGGACAAGGCAGCATTCGGGACAAGGCCGGCAACGCCATCGCGGGGGGAATACTGAAGCTTGAAAACGGAACGTACGTGTACCTCTCCGACCCCGGCATCACCGTCGCCAAGGGCGCCGACCTCACCCTCGGCCTGACGGATGGCTCGGGCGTGACGATCAAAAACTACCAGGACGGCGACCTGGGCCTCCATCTGTATGAGGAAACCGCCGCCACCGAGACCACCCGCACCATCCTCGGCGACCTGGCAGTCAGCACCGCCAAAGACGACCTGGGCAACCTTGTGCCGACCGGCGCCGCCGAGCCCAATCGCGAGGACACCCTCCAGGACAGCGCCGGCAACGACCTGATCCGGGGTCTGGGAGGGGACGACTTCATCTTTAGCTGGCGCGGCGGCGACGACAAAATCGAAGGCGGCGATGGCGACGACTGGATGGTCGGCGGCATGGGCAAGGATGTCGTGCAAGGCGGCGCCGGGCGCGATGTGCTGGTCGAAGGCGGCGGCGACGACAAACTCTACGCCGGAGAAATCGTCACCGTCAGCAATGCCCTGGCGGCCGAGAACGCCGCGCCGACCGGTTTGCAGGGAGAGGCCCTCTCCGGTAGCGCGGGAAATGACCTGGCCATCGGCGGGGCCGGCAACGATGTCCTGCTGGGCGGCACCGGCGACGACATCCTGATCGCCGGGGCCGGTGATGACGACATCGATGGCGACGCCATGGCAGCCAACATCAGGCCAAACTGGCGCGTGATCCGCAACGTCAGCACCAGCTACAACCCCGTCTACGACCAGTTCAACATTGAATGGCCGAGCGCGGGCGGCAACGACGCCATCTACGCCGGGGCCGGCGCCGACTGGGTCAGTGCCGGTTACGGCAACGACTATGTCGATGGCGGCAACGACGACGATGTGCTGTTTGGCGAAGGCGGCAACGACGACCTCTTCGGCGGCAGCGGCAACGATGTGATCAATGGCGACAACGCTGCCCTTGCACTGTCCGACCACGGCGACGACTATCTCGACGGCGAGGCTGGCAACGATACTCTGTTTGGCGAAGGCGGCAACGACCAGCTCTTTGGCGGCGCCGGCAACGATACTCTCTATGCCGACGATGGCGCCGCGGGCGCCGGCAACGACACCCTCGATGGCGAGGACGGCGACGACGTGCTATTCGGGGGAGCGAAAGACGACGAACTCTTCGGCGGCGCCGGTAACGATTTCCTGCAAGGCGACAGCGGCTCTGGCGTCGGCGACGGCGGCGACTATCTCGACGGCGGGGCTGGCGACGACATCCTGCTCGGCGAAGGCGGCAAGGACGAACTGCACGGCGGCGATGGCGCCGACCAGATCGCCGGCGACAACGGCAGCGGCGACACCAGTGGCGCGGCCGACACCATCTACGGCGGCGCCGGCAACGACCTGATCGACGGCCAGGGCGGCGACGACGTCATCGATGGCGGCGCGGACAACGACCAGTTGCAGGGCGGCGATGGCGCCGACACCCTCGACGGCGGCGAAGGCAGCGACGTGCTGTTCGGCGAGGCCGGCAACGATACGCTCCATGGCGGCGCCGGCGCCGACTACCTGCTGGGCGGCCTGGGCGACGACATCCTCGACGGCGGCGGAGGGGACGACGTTTATTACTACGGCATGGGCGAAGGCAACGACCGCATCGTCGATGCGGGTGGCAGCGACTGGCTGGTCTTCAACGACATTACCTGGGGCCAGGTCCAGTTGGGCGTCGGCTCGCTCAAACTCAGCGTGCCGGGCGGCGAAATCCATCTCGACGACTTCGATCCGGACAACCCCTATGCGGCGGGCGGCATCGAGTACTTCCAGTTCGCCGGCGGCGTCGTGATGACAAAAAACCAGCTCATCGACGCCCTCGGCTTTACCCCCACCGGCACCCCCGAGGCCGATGTGCTCTCCGGCACGGCACTGTCCGAAACCATCCGGGCTCTGGCCGGGGATGACGTGGTCACCGCGCGGGCGGGCAACGACAGCATCTACGCCGGCGACGGCGCCGACACGGTCTATGCGGGCGAGGGCAACGACCAGCTCTTCGGCGGCGCGGGCGACGACGTGCTCTTGGGCGAGGGTGGCAACGACACGCTTTACGGCGAGACCGGCAACGACTTGCTGGCCGGTGGCGCCGGCACTGACCAACTGCTGGGCGGCGAGGGCGACGACAGCTACCTGTTTCAGACGGGGGACGGCCAGGACACCGTCACCGATGCCCTGGGCCGCAACGGCATCGCGCTGGGGGCAGGCCTGACGCTGGACGCCGTCAGCTTCAGCCGGCAGGGCAGCGACCTGCTGGTCGCCGTCAAAAACACCACCGACCGTCTCACCGTCACGGACTGGTTCGCCGCCGACAGCCATTTCGCCAGCCTGACCCTGGGCGACGGCACGGTACTCGACCATGCCGGCGTGGAGGCTGCGATGCCAAGGAATCAGGCGCCGGTGGCCACCCTGGACAGCGCCAGCGTGAGCGAGGACGGCATCCTCGCCGTGTCCGGCAATGCGCTTGCCAACGACAGCGACCCGGAAGGCCGCGCCTTGCGCGTCACCAATCCGGGCAGCTACGCCGGCGCCGTGGGCACGCTCGCGCTGGGCAGCGACGGCGCTTACAGCTACAGCCTGGCCAACGACACGGCGGCGGTGCAGAGTCTGGCGGCGGGGCAGAGCCTGGTCGAGGGCTTCGCCTATACCGTCAGCGACGACGACCCCAACGGCGCGGCGACGGCCGCATCGAGCATCAGCATCACCGTGCAGGGCGCCAACGACCTGCCGCTGCTCGGCGCGGACAGCGCAGCGACGGTCGAGGATGCCGCTGTGCCAGTGACCGGCAACCTGCTGGCCAACGACCGCGATGTCGATGCCGGCACAACGCTGACGATCGCCAATCCCGGCACCCGGATCGGCACTTATGGCACGCTGACCGTGGCCGCTGACGGCGCTTACAGCTACAGCCTGGCTAACGCATCGAACGCCGTGCAGGCGCTCGCCGCCGGGCAAAACGTGACCGAGAACTTCGCGCAGACGGTGAGCGACGGCATCGCGCAAGTCGGCGGCAATCTGGCGATCAGCCTGAGCGGACGCAACGACGCGCCGATCATTGCCAGCGCGCTCGCCGACCAGAGCGTCGCGGTCAACACCAGTTGGACCTGGCAGCTTCCCGCTGGCAGTTTCACGGACGTCGATACCGGCGACGTTCTCGGTTACGGCGCGACGCTGGCCGACGGCACGCTACTGCCTGCGTGGCTCTCGTTCAGCGCCGCGACGCAAACTTTCTCCGGCCGCGTGCCGAAATCGGCGACCGGCAGCCTCGACATCCGCGTCAGCGCTACGGATCGCGCCGGCGCGAGCGCGGCGGATACATTCAGCCTGGCCTTTGGCGGTGGAGGAGGAGGCAACGGTGGCGGCAACGGCGGTGGCAGCCAAGGCAACGAGGGCGTCGGCAATGGGCAGGATGCGCCGCCGCCGGGGCACGACACGAGTTTCAACGACGGCCCCGGCACCGGGCCGGGCAATCCGGGAGCACAGGGTGGCAACGGCTACCGGCCGAAGCAGCGAACCGATTTGCCGCTGGTGCAGGTGCACATCGCCGGACCGCTCCACGAGGCTCATTCGGCGCCGATGATGCACGGCGCTGCGGGATCGCCGCCGGGGCAAACCAAGAAGGCGACGGCGGCGCGGCAGATGACGGTTGCGCCCGATGCATCGCTGTCCTCCGGCGCGACGAGCGCTGCGACGGCGCCGGCAAACGAGACGACGGGCGCTGTGCAACCGGTGGCACAAGCCTCGATGCTTTCGGACAACGGTGCACCGGCCGACGATCTTGCGGCCTGGCTCGATGTCCTGGCGGCCCAGCCGGGCGATTCGCAGGCGACCCGCAAGACCGATGCGGCCGCCGTCGCGAGGGCTTGGGGACAGGTCGACACTGCCCTCCTCGCGCACCTCGCGACAGCCCCCGACGATGCGCTGGGCGCCAACCCGGCCGGCCATCCGGCCCAGAGCCAGTACTTACTGGCGACGCTGGATGACCCGTTGGCGCAGCTCGCCGCCAACGCCTCGTTGCAGCAGTTCAAGGGGCTCAAGGAGGGGTTCGGCAAGATCGCCTGAAGCCGGGGCTCTCCGTCCGCCCCGGTCGCGGGGCGGACGGTCCCTGAATTGGAGCAACCGACATGAAACTTCCCCGCCTCACCCTCCCGGTCGCGCCGCCCCTGTCGTCGTCCGAATTCGACCCGACGCTGGCCAGGCTCGTCGCCCGCCCGCCACAGCCGATGCCGACGGTGGTACTCAAGATCGCCCTGGGCCTCCTGGTCACTACGCTGCTTTGGGCGGCGATCGGTCGGCTCGACGTGGTCGCCGTCGCGCCGGGCCGCCTCGTGCCGCTAACCTACGTGAAAATCGTGCAGCCGGCCGAAGCGGGCATCGTGCGCGACATTCTGGTCCGCGAAGGCGAGCTGGTTCGCGCCGGGCAGGTGTTGATGCGCATGGACCCGACGCTGTCGGCAGCCGATCTCGTTGCCCTGCGCACCGAATATGAACGCAAGCGCCTGACGTTGCGTCGGATCGATGGCGAACTCGCCGACAGGCCTTTTCAAGCGGAAAAGGGCGACAACCCGCGCGTCTTCGCGGAAGTTGCGGCGCAGTACGCGGCCAATCGCAACGCGCTGGCGGCGGCGATCGCGCAGGAACGCGCCGGCTTCGAGCGCTCGCGCCAGGAGATGGCGGCGGCCGAGCAGACGCGCGACAAACTGCAGCAGACGCTGCCGATGTACCGGGACCAGGAAGCGGCGTTTCGGAAGCTGACGGTCGACGGTTACGCCGGGAAACTCATGACCAACGACAAGATCCGCGAGCGGATCGAGAAGGAGCAGGACCTCAAGACGCAGGAGCATGTGATGGAACGCGAGCGCGCCAACATGACGCAGTCGGACAAGAAGGTCGTCCAGCTCAGGAGCGACAACATCCGGTTACTGAGCAACGAGCGCGCCGAGGCCGCCGACCGCTTCGAGAAGCTGGCGCAGGAACTTGCGAAGCTGGATCACCGGCACGGGTTGCTCGAACTGAAGGCGCCGCAGAGCGGTCGGGTCAAGGACCTGGCGACGCATACGACCGGCACGGTGGCGCAGCCGGGGACGATCCTGATGACGCTGGTGCCGGACAACGAGACCCTGCGTGCCGAAGTCTGGCTGGCGAATGACGATGTCGGTTTCGTGCGCGCGGGCCAGCCCGTCAAGCTCAAATTCGCGGCCTTCCAGTTCCAGAAGTACGGCATGCTCGACGGTGAGGTCGAGCAGGTCGCAGCCGACGCGGCGGAAAAGTCTGAAAACCCGGCCGACGCGAAGATTCCACAAATGGCTTACCGCACGCTGGTCCGGCTGCGCCAGCAACAGCTCGCTGCCGGGGATGTTGCCTACCGCTTGGCGCCGGGCATGCAGGTGAGCGCCGAGATCATCCTCGGCGAGCGCACGATTCTCGAATATCTGCTCTCGCCGATCCGCAAGGCGTGGCACGAGGGGGGACGCGAACGCTAGCGCGTGTTCTCAATTGATCGGCGGGATGCTTTACCGCCATCGGTTGAATTATTGAATTGACAGGCGTTTGCCGGCGGTTGCGGCCTTCTTCGGCAGGGTCAACTCCAGCACGCCATCGTTGAACTTGGCGTTGGACTTGGCTTCGTCGATGTCCTGGCCGAGCTGGAAGCTGCGCGACACTTTTCCGAAATAGCGTTCAGTGCGCAGCACCCGCTCGCCTTCCTTGACCTCTTTTTCCTGCTTGCGTTCGGCGCTGATAGTGACCACTCCGCCGTCGATATCGACATGGATGTCGTCTTTCCTGATACCCGGAAGTTCCGCTTGCACCAGGTAGTCGTTGCCCTTTTCCTTGACGTCGACCTTGATGGTCGGCATTTCCGCCTGCGTTCCGATTTCCAAAGGCCGCACGAAGTAGCCACGGAAAAAATCTTCGAACGGGTCATAGCGTGTCAGATTGCTCATGATGTTCTCCAATGGGTAAATGAGGTTTGCCAGAGTTGTGGCGGTCTGTGCCGTCAAGGTTAAAATGGGATTGGTTCAGGGTAATTTCAAGAGGCATGCCGGGCTTTCCCGGCTTGCCGGAATTGCATGGGGGTGATTTGGAGACGCAAATAACTTGCCCGCGCTGCGGTGCGGCCTTCACTTGCGGCATGGCTGCCGGAGAGGATCCCTGCTGGTGTCTCGACTTGCCGCCGCTGGCCGCCATCCAGCCCGATAGCGGCTGCTATTGCCCGGCCTGCCTCAGGCAGCTGCTCGAAGCTCAACAGGAATCGTCGTCCTCATCCTGAGGCAAAGACAGCATCAGGATTGCATCCCGATTGCTCCACGAGAAAACCTTGTCCGCAGCCTCGCGCCAGGGTAGCCAGAGATATGCCCGATGCTCGCGCGGCGCGATGGAGACGGGCGTATCGCGAGCCAGGCAAAGGCTATACACGTGCTCAAGATTGTGGCTGACGCCGGCGGGGTAGCGATCCCGCCACTCGGGGAAGATTTCGAAGCGGTTGGTAAGCCGCCAGTCGACCAGGTCCGCAGGCGCAAAGGCGATGCCGGTCTCTTCGAGCACTTCGCGCCGCGCCGTCTCGCGCAGCTCCTCGGCAGCTTCCTGGCTGCCGGTGACCGACTGCCAGAAACCCGGATGGGCGGCGCGTTCCAGCAGCAGGACTTCCAGCCCCGGGGTGTGGATCAGCACCAGCACCGACACCGGTTGTTTATTTCCCGGCATCAGATGCTCGGCAGCCAGGCGATGCCATCGGCCTGCATGTCGACCAGGCACCACAGCGCCACGCCTTGCTCGCGCCAAACGTCGGCGGCTTCCTCGAAGATTTGCAGCGTGGCGACCAGGTCGCTCTCGGCGCGCGCGCGCGGGATGTCGCAATGCTCCAGCAGCACCAGGTAACCTTCCGCCGGACGCCAGCCGAGATCGGTCAGGCAGTCGGCCAGGGCGTCCCAGTTGGCGCCGAACCACTCGGGAAACGCCATGTCCCGGCCGATGGCCGCCAGCAGGCCCTCCTTGTCCCTGGCATGCGCCAGATCGACGTGGAACACCACATAGGCACAGGATTCGGCGGCGCCGATTAGGTCTTCCAGGCCGCTCCGCGACAGGTGCGGCAAGTGGTATACGCCGGCCCGCGAGATGTCGCGCAGCAACTCGGCGTAACGGTCGCGGACTGGACCTGTCGCGCTCATTCGCGGATCTTCCGGAAACTGCGGTAGTGATCCTCGCTGTAGTAGCGTTCGTTCGCTGCGCCGGAGACGATGCGGCGTGCTCCACGGTCGGTGCGGCCGGGCGTCGGCACCGTGTATTCGCGATAGCTGCCGTGCGGCTGGAGGGGCAGCCGATGCTCGCGGTTGCCGAAAACCTCGCCGTCGCGGCGATAGGGAAACGGCCCACCGCGCTCGATCAGGCGCAGCGTCTCGCGCGCCTCGCGCGGCAGTTC
>CAYHXK010000066.1:0-10562 GCA_964360125.1 uncultured Sterolibacterium sp. | reverse complement strand
CCCGATCTTCGCCCAGCTGATCCTGGCCGACGAAGTCAACCGCGCCACGCCGAAAACACAGAGCGCCCTGCTGGAAGCCATGGAAGAGCGGCAGGTGACTACCGAAGGCGCGACGCGGCCGTTGCCGTCGCCGTTCTTCGTCATCGCCACGCAGAACCCCTCGCATCAGATCGGTACCTTTCCGCTGCCCGAGTCCCAGCTCGACCGCTTCCTGATGCGCATCGAACTCGGTTATCCCGACCGCGACGCCGAACGCGAGTTGCTGCGCGGCGCGGACCGGCGCGAAATGATCGCCGGCTTGGCCCCTTGCCTGGCAGAGGGGGAACTGTCGGCGCTGCAACTGGCGGTGGCGAAAGTACACATTTCCGATGCGCTGATCGAGTATACCCAGGCGCTGGTGGCGCATACCCGCCAGTCGCCCGATTACCAGGTCGGCCTGTCGCCGCGCGCTGCCCTGGCGCTGCTGGCCGCGGCGCGCGCCTGGGCGCTGCTGGAAGGGCGCGACCACGCCCTGCCGGAAGATATCCAGACGGTGCTGCCGGTGGTCGCGCCGCATCGCCTGCGGCCGGCCGGGGACTCGCTGCTGCGCCTGAATGCCGCGCAGATTGCCGCCCGCTTGATCGAAGCGGTGCCGCTGCCTTGAGTCTTTGGGGACGGAAAAAGTCGATGGAATGCGCCGCCTTAGCCACCCTTAGCCGCTTAACCGCATAGTCTTGAGCTTCGCCGCTTTCCTGCAAGAACGCTTCTTCCGTTGGGCGCTGCGCGGGCGCTCGCCGGAAGCCGTGCCGGTGATTCTGACGCAGCGCCGTGTGTTCGTGCTGCCGACGCGGCAGGGTCTGGCCTATGCGGTTTCGCTGCTGGTGATGCTGGTCGGCGCCATCAACTACAACCTGAGCCTGGGCTACGCCCTGGTGTTCCTGTTGGCCGGCCTGGGCACCACGGCGATCCTCCATACCTTTCGCAACCTCGCTCACCTGAGAATTATGCCGGGTCGCACCGAGCCGGTATTCGCCCGCGAGCTTGCCAGCTTCGGCATCGTGCTCGCCAATCAGCGCGGCGAATCGCGGCCGGCCATCCGCTTGAGTCTGCCGAACCAGCCGTCAGTCGAGATCGAAGTGCCGGCGCAAGCCAGCATCGAGGCACGACTCGAACTGCCGACGACAGGTCGCGGCTGGTTGACGCTGCCGCGCATTACCCTGGAAACCACTTATCCCCTCGGGCTGATCCGCGCCTGGGGCTATGCCGCGCCCGATCTGCGCTGCCTGGTCTATCCTCCGCCGGCAGCGACCGCCCCGCCATTGCCGGCTTCGCCCGGCGAGGACGGCGGCGCCACCCGCTTTGCTGCCGGCATGGAGGATTTTGCCGGACTGCGCGGCCATCAACCCGCCGATCCGCCGCGGCATGTCGCCTGGAAAGCCGCCGCGCGCCAGGACGACGGGCCGCTGCTGACCAAGCTGTTTGCCGGCGCCGCGGCACAATCCCTGTGGCTGGATTGGGCCTTGCTGCCGGAGACTTTGGATATCGAGGCGCGGCTCTCGGTGCTGACACGCTGGATTTGCGACGCGCACGAGTGCGGACTCGCCTGGGGGCTGCGCCTTCCCGGCGGCGAACTGGGGCCCGCTTCCGAAGACGCGCATTTTCACGCCTGCCTCAAACTGCTGGCCTTGTATGAGCCAAGCTGAGCCTGCCCGGCACGCCCGGCTAGCCAACCCCGCCAAATCTGCTGCGCGGCCCCTCGTCGCCCGGCAATCGCTGTGGCTTTACGGCTCGGCGCTGGTGGTTTTCGCGCCATTGGCGCCGCACCAGCCGGGATGGTTGAGCGCCCTGGCCGCACTGGTCATGGTTTGGCGCGGCGGGTTGCTGTGGCGCGGAGCGGCTTTGCCGTCGCGCTGGTTGCTGGTGTTTGCGGTGTTTGCCGGCACTACCGGTATCGCCCTGCATTTCCATACGCTGTTCGGCCGCAATCCAGGAGTCGCTTTGCTGGTGTTGCTGTTTGCCTTGAAACTTCTGGAAATGCGCAGCGCGCGCGACGGTTTCGCGGTGGTGCTGCTGGGTTATTTCCTCAGCCTGACCCAGTTTTTTTTCACCCAGAGTATCGGCAATGCCGTTGTGACGCTGGCCGGAGTCATGCTGACCACCGCGGCGCTGGTGATGCTCAGCCATCCGCGTCAACCGCCGGCGCGTGCCTTGCGACTCTCCAGCCTGATGTTGTTGCAGGCCGTTCCCTTCATGTTGTTGCTGTTCGTCTTGTTCCCGCGCGTGCAGGGACCCCTGTGGGGCCTGCCCATCGACGCCTTCAGCGGACTCACCGGCTTGTCGGACAGCATGGCGCCGGGATCGATCAGTGAGTTGAGCCTGTCCGATGCGATCGCCTTTCGTGCAAAATTCAGCGGCGAATTCTCCGACAAGGCGCCGCCCCAAGCCAGTCTCTACTGGCGCGGTCCGGTACTCAGCCAGTTCGACGGCCGCACCTGGAAAATCGGCCGCAACTTCATCGGCAACAGTCTGCCGTATGCACTGCGCGGCACGCCGGTCGAGTATGCGGTGACCCTGGAACCCCACTACAAGCCCTGGTTGTTCGCCCTGGAGCTGCCGGCGACGATCCCGGCGGAAGGCATACTCGCCAGCGATTATCAATTGCTTTCCAAAACCCAGGTGCGCGCGCGACTGCGTTATGAAATGCGTTCCTATCCCGACATCGTTGCCGGAATCAACGAATCGCCGGCCATCCTGCGCGAGTCGCTGCAATTGCCGCCGCTCTCCAATCCGCGTGCTCGCGCGTTGGCCGAAAGCTGGCGGGCGGAACTCGGCGCCGATGACTTTGCCATCATGCTGCGCATGCTCGACTACTATCGCCGCCAGATTTTCATCTACACGCTGTCGCCGCCGCTGCTTGGCGAGCATTCCGTCGACGAGTTCCTTTTCGACAGCAAGCGTGGCTTCTGCGAACATTTCTCCGCCGGCTTCGTCTTCATGATGCGTGCCGCCGGGATTCCGTCGCGCGTCGTCACCGGCTACCAGGGCGGCGAACTCAATCCGGTCGACGGTACCCTGGTGGTGCGCCAGTCAGACGCCCATGCCTGGGCCGAGATATGGCTCAAGGGACGCGGCTGGCTGCGCGTAGACCCGACCGCGGCGATCGCCCCGACGCGCATCGAGAGAAATATGGCGGTGGCGCTGCCGGCGGGCGAGGCGCGTCCGCTGCTGGCGCGTCCGGCATTCGTCTGGCTGCTCCAGATGCGCTATCGATGGGATGCGCTGGCGAATGTCTGGAACCAGTGGGTGCTCGGCTACAATCCGCAGCGTCAGCGCGATCTGCTGGCCAGTTTGGGCATGCGTGCGCCGGACTGGCAGCAGATGACGGGGATTCTGACCGGATTGTGCGGCGCCTTGCTGCTCGGATTCACCGTCTGGGCGTTGCGCCAGCGCCAGCGGATCGCTCCGGCGCTGGCAGCCTGGAACCGGCTCTCCAAATTGCTCGCCCGCCGCGGCCTGGCGCGATGGCCGTGGGAAGGCCCTTGCGACTATGCCGAACGAGTCGCCGCGGCATTGCCCGCGGAACGCGCGCCACTCGCCGCCGAAGTCCATGCGATTGCCGACCTATATGCGCATTTGCGTTACGCTGAAGCTTCTCCTGCCCGAGCAGCGCAACAGTTGCGGGAACTGAAAGTCCGCATTTCGCGGCTTGCCCGACTCAATACAATCAAACCATGATCGCATGATCGTCCTGCTCCGCATCCTGTCAATGCTGTTCGTCGCCGGCTTTGCCTCCACGGCTTTTTCCGCCGGCAGTTTTGCATCCCGTCCCGAAGTGCATCTGTTCATCGCCGAAATGCAGGAAAAGCACGGCTTTGACGGCAATGCCCTGACCCTGGCATTCGCCCGCGTCAAACCGATCCCGGCGGTGATAAAGGCGATCCTGCCGCCGCGCGATCCGTCCATCCGTTCCTGGCAGGCCTATCGCGCCCGCTTTGTGGAATCCAGGCGCATCGGCCTGGGCCTGGATTTCTGGCGGGAACACCGCGCTGTGCTGGCCACGGCGCAACAGCGGACTGGCGTGCCGGAAGATATCGTCGTCGCCATTATCGGGGTCGAAACCATCTATGGCCGCATCACCGGCGATTACGCTACGCTTGCCGCCCTGGCCACCCTGGCTTTCGACTACCCGTCCCCTGACTTGGCGGTATCTCGCACCCGGAGCGCGCTGTTTCGCCGCGAACTGGAGGAATTGCTGCTGCTGGCGCGCGAGACCCAGCGCGATCCGCTGTCTTTCAAGGGCTCCTATGCCGGTGCGCTGGGCTTGCCGCAGTTCCTGCCGGGCAGCGTGCGGCGCTACGCGATCGATGGCGACGGAGATGCCCGCATCGACCTGGCCGGCAGTCCGGCCGACGCCATCGCCAGCGTGGCGAACTTTCTCAGGGAACACGGCTGGGAAGCGGATGGACCGATGACCGCGGCCGTCGACGTGGAAGGAGGCAAGTTTGCCGCGTTGCTCGAGGAAGGCATCGTGCCGCGCCGCAATCCCAGCGAACTTGCCGCCTATGGCGTGACCAGTTGCGATGCTCCCGAACTGCCGGTGGCGCTGATCGACCTGGCAACGCCGCAACAGCCGACCGAGTACCGCCTCGGCTACCGCAACTTCTATGTATTGACCCGCTACAACCGCAGCAGTTTCTATGCGGCGGCGGTGCTCGAACTGGCCCGCGAGCTGCGCAGAGGGTACTCGAAATTGAATCTGCCCTGATGCGGGAACAGAATTTGAGGTATGCGTAATCAGTGTTCGCGATTACGCTGTGCAAATCAATTCCGCTTGCCTGGATCAGGTTTCGCGCAGCATCATGGCGTATTGAATTTTCATGGTGATGGCAGCGCCTGCGACTATCGAAAAGAAAGTCAGAAAGGAACCCAGCGACAGGGTTGAAACCCCGGTGAGTCCCTGGCCGATGGTGCAACCCGTCGATGTGACGCCGCCGAAACCCATCAGCATGGCTCCGACGATATGGCGCAACAGGTCTCCTGTGGAGGAAAAATGTTCCAGGGAAAAGGATTTGGAGAGCGCGGCATAAACGAAGGAGCCGATGGCGATGCCCAAGGTCGTGCCGATGCCGAAAGTCACGATCTTCGAGGTGTCCGACCAGTAGGACAGCAATTCAATACTGAACCCGATCGGACCTGTAAAAGACATCGATTCCGCCAGGCGGGAATTGGTGCCGAAATAGCTGAGCTCGAGGGTTTCCGGATTTTCCGCCAGCCCCAGATGGCCGGTGACGTACCAGCCGGCGATGACAACCAGGCCGATGATCAAGCCGGCCAGAGCGTTGTCGCAATTTTTGCGGAAGCCGGGATCTTTCAAGACAAAGAACAGCAGCGCCAGTGCAATGACGCCGGTGGTCACCAGTTGCATCGTCACTGGGTCCAGGCCTCCAAGATTCGCCAGCACTGCCGGAAGAGTCTGTCCCTGGTCGAACTTGAGCGTAAACGCGGGGATCTGCAAGACCTGGAGGCGGAAAACCCCGAGTATGCCTTTCATGGTCATCAACGCGGCCAAACCGAAAAAAACAAAAACAACGAGCGATTTCAGGTTGCCGTTGCCGATGCGTGTCAGGGTTTTGTAGCCGCAACCCGAGGCGAGAGTCATGCCGACGCCGAAACAGGCACCGCCGACGACATAGGCGAGCCAGGGAAAGACATTGCCGGTGTAACTGGTCTTGGACAAATCCAGATAGCCGAAATAGGCCAATGCATTGGTGCCGATCATCGCCACTGCGATGGCGAGGAGCCAGGAACGCATGCGTCCCCAATCCCCCATGCCGACGATGTCGGACACGGCACCCATGGTGCAGAAGTTGCACTTGTTGGCAACGAAGCCGAGCACGATGCCAAGTGCTATGCCCCACAAGGCAATTGTTGCGGCCAGATTTGAAGCCGGCATGATGGTTGTCCTCGAAGTTGGCAGAGCAATTGCTGGGGCGGGTGCAAGGGCATCGGCCGGGCCGGGTCGATGCCGTCCCAGCCTGGATCAAGCCACGCTGGCTTCGCCGCTTAAAGTCTCACCCTTGCTGTCAGTGGCCTTGATGACTATCTTGTCGCCGGCCTTGGCGCCTTTTACGCGGAAACCAACAACCGGATTTTTGGAAACCGATGGACCCCACTGGGCATCCATGACCGTTTTGCCGTTCAATGTCGCCACAACCTGCCTGATGAAATGGGCAGGGACCACTTGCCCCGAGGCCGGGTCCTTGCGCAGCCCGGTTTCCATGGTGTGGGTCATGAGCGCTCTCACGTCGGCGGTATCGCCCTGCAGTGTCGCGCGAATTTTTATGCTTTCGGCCATGTTGCTCTCCAAGTAACGCGTGTTTGATTAGACTTCAATCCGGCTTAGCAACCGCTGGTCGTAACACCGACTTCCTTGGTGGCGAAATAAGTCTTCCCGCCAGCCCTTGCCAGCACCCTGATGCGGGAGGTTTCCGCAAACTTGGCGCGCAAAAAGGCATAGGATTCGGCCCCGTTGGAAAAGACAATTTCCGCCAGCAGGGGACGCGGATTTTTTTCGATCAAAATGGCGAAGGATGTCGTCCCCTGAATATTACTGGTAATTTCCATCTGCACGGCTGCGCCATTCTCCGCGTGATCCGGCGCCTTGATCAGGATGTCCTTGCTTTCCGTGGCGCCCACGCCACCCATTTGTTTCAATGCCTCCGCCAGGGTCGTGGATTCGAACGCCGTCTTGTTCCATTCCGCCGCCAGCGCCTTGCCGGGCTTCAACAAACCGAAAACGGCGCCAACCGCCAGCGCTGCGAGGGCGCCAAGACGGTTCACAAAGCTTCTGCGCAACAGATTCATTTCGCTCTCCAACTCGGATATGCGCTTAATGTGGGTTCAAACTTCGCCTGACAATAAGATATATAGTCAATAAAGCTCCACGGCGCAAACAACGGAGAAATTAAACGGGGGCGCAGCCTAAATTTGCCATAATGTCAGCTAAATTATTATCCACTGGAGTCTGTTGACCATGACCATCCTTCTGCTCGGCCTGCTGGTATTTTTCAGCGTCCACTCGGTGCGTATCGTCGCCGACGGATGGCGCTCAAGACAGATTGCGCGACTCGGCGAGAGCCGCTGGAAGGGCCTTTACTCACTGGCCTCGCTGGCCGGCCTGGTGCTGATCGTGTGGGGCTACGGCCTGGCTCGCACGGCGCCCGAGCTGTGGATTCCGCCGTTGTGGACGCGCCATCTGGCGGCGCTGCTGACGCTGCCGGCTTTCGTGCTGCTGGCGGCGGCGTATGTGCCGGGCAGCCGCATCAAGGCGCTGATCGGGCATCCGATGCTGGCGGGCGTCAAGCTGTGGGCCTTGGCGCACCTGCTCGCCAATGGCCGCCCCGGCGACGTGCTGCTGTTCGGCGCGCTTCTGGCCTGGTCGGTGATCGCCTTCATTGCCGCACGCCGCCGCGACCGCACGGCTGGGACTCATTACGCGCCGGGCAGCGCGTCGGGCGATGCGCTGGTGGTTGCGGTCGGCCTGTCCGCCTGGGCGCTGTTCGCTTTCTACGGCCACGCCTGGCTGATCGGCGTGCGGCCTTTCGGTTGAACTGCTGAAAGCTTGTGCGCTTCAGCGCCGCCCGAAGTCGAAGGCATTGCTCAAGCCCCCGGCGTTCTTGCGTGCCGGATCGGCCTGGATATAGGGAGCGAGTGCGCGTTTCATGTCGCCCATTCTTTATGCGAATGGAAGAAAGCCAAGACTATTTTCCAGTGAATTGGAAAATAGTCGGCGCTGCCTGGATGGCGACTATGGTTGCATCCACCGGCCTTTCAGGCCAGAATCACCCGCGCCACGATGGGCATCTGCGCGGTCAGCGCCGGCCCGCAGCCCTTGGCGTAACCGTCTTCAGGAACGCCGACAAGGCGCGGATGTCCACCTCGTCCATTTTGGACAGCGACTCGAACGGCATCACGGCGATGGGCGCGCCGTCGGCGCGTTTGCCGCTGCGAAACATGGCCACAAGCGCCCCGGGTTCCTGGTAGCGAGCCATGACGCTGCCCTCGCCCGGGGTGATGTTGGCCGCCGCCGGCCAGTCCGGCGGGCCGCCGGGAATCTTGCCGCCGGAGAGTTTTTCGCCGTGGCAGCCGATGCACATGTTGGCCACATAGGCGCCATGCTCCACGGTCACGCCCGCCGGCACCGGCTTGGACGGGGCCAGGCCGTGGTCGATGCGCTGGGCTGCATCGGGAATGGCGTCGAAGCCGTACAGCACCCAGGCCGGCAGCGGCAGCTCGACCACGGCGGCCGAGCCTTGCGCCGGGGGCAGGCCGCGGACATAAGCCACCAAGGAGGCGAAGTCCGCATCGGTGAGACGGTTGTAGTCATCGCTGGGCATGATCAAGACCGGATGCCCGTCGGGCTTGACGCCGTGCCGTATGGTGCGCACCCAATCTTCCGGCTGGTACCTGGCCACCACGCCTGCGGGCGTGATGTTGGGCCCGGCAAGATGCGTGCCCTTGCCGTCGTTCACGAAGCTGCGCCCGGTGCCGGCAGCGCCGTGGCAATCGACGCAGCCGCGCGTCTGGAACAGATACTTGCCGCGCTCCAGCGACTGCGCGTCGTCCGCATAGGGTACGGCCACGACCTGAATCTTGACCACGCGGTTGCGTTTGCGCTCCGCCATCTGGGTGCCGGCCAGAATCAGGCCGGCAATCAGAATAAGCAGCAGGCCTATGATGGTGGCCGTCCATTTCATCCATCGCTTCATGTGTTTCCTTCATGCATAAAGTTTCGCAGTGTGCATGCGCCGGGCGGACGTGTCAATTCGAAGTCGGGAGACCGAGGGGCGGGGTGCCCGCGAGAAAGTGGATGAGGTGAGTTGGGGTGGGCGAGTGATGAATAGCGGATGTATGCCTTCAGCGCCGCCCGAAATCGAAGGCATTGCTCAGGTCGCCTACGTTCTTGCGCACGCCGGGCAGCGCTTCCAGGCCGAAACGGCGGGTGATGAATTTCAGGATCGAGGTGGTGTCGTAGGGTGTCGAGTCGATGGCGCCCCGTTTCGCGAACGGCGAAATAATGATCGCCGGTACCCGCGTGCCCGGCCCCCAGCGGTCGCCCCAGCCTACTCCCGCAGGCGGCGGTACGTGATCCCAGAAACCGCCGTTCTCGTCGTAAGTGACGATGATCGCGGTGGTCGGCCAGAGCGGACTGGCTTGCAGTTTCGCCACCAATTCTGCGATATGCGCGTCGCCGGAGAGGATGTCGGCATAGCCCGGATGTTCGTTGAGGCTGCTCTCCGGCTTGTAGAAGGCCACCGGCGGCAGCGTGCCCGCCTCGATGGCCTGGAGGAATTCCGCGCCATCCTTGAGGTGTTTTTCCCGCTCCGGCGTGCCTGGCGCGTAGCGCAGGAAATAATTGAAGGGCTGATGATGCGCTTCGATACTGGGCGCCTTGCGGCTGTAGATCACCTTGCGTCGCGCATCCGAAGCCTGCATGCCGTCGGCCAGCGCCGCATTCCAGGCGCCGGCATACCAGGCCCAGGCGATGCCCTTGGCCGACAGCGTGTCGCCGATGGTGCGCATGGTCTGGGGCGGCAGCGGATGACCGGCTGGATCGGCGTAGCGTGAATCGCCGCCGGGCGCGGGCGAGGGTGGGATTCGACTCGGCTGATAGGGCGGTTGCACGGTATTCACCGCGTAGCCATCCGGCGTCAGCTCGTTGTCATGGAGCAGCGGCGCGCCGTCGAGCGCGCTGTCCGGAGATGCATCGCGCCGTTCAGCTTTCCGGCGGAATCGAGCCGTGCCTTCAGCTTATCCGGCGCATCGGGAAAGCTGGGCGTGCAGGCGCAGATCAGCCAGAAATGGTTGAGGAAGGAGCCGCCGAAAGCCGCCATGAAAAAATTGTCGGCCAGCACATACTCCCTGGCGTATTGCCACATCGGCATTTTTGCGCCATCGTAGTAGCCCATCGCCAGGCCGCCGGCGTCGGACAGCGCGGCATAGCGGTCCAGCCGGCCGCCGTTGATCTGCTCGATATTCTGGTAGTAGCGGTGCACCAGGTCGGGCGTTTTGGTGTGCAGCGCCTGATTGAAAGGCTCCGCATCGACGCGGAACGGCCGGTTGGGGAGTGTGGCTACCGCCTTGAACTGCCCGTTCTTGTCGTTCCAGACCGGCGGCAGATGCGGCAGCGGCTGGCCGTCGTGATCGGTTTGGGTCCAGGACGACGGGGTGGCCTGGGCGATGCCGTTGGCGCCGGGGAAAAGTCCGTAGAGATGGTCGAAGCTGCGGTTCTCGGCGTAGATCACCACGATATGCTCGATACGCTTCAGGCCGGCGTCGATTTCGCCGCCCGCAGCCGGAGTTTCTCCCGCCAGAGTCAGAACAGGCAGGCAGAGCAGGGCGATGGCAATGAGGGTATGGCAGGGGTGTTTAAGCAAACGCAGCTTGTGCATGGCAGGTCTCGTGGCGGGGTGTGGGGAAAGCTCAGGGCTCAATACTTCGGCAATCTGGGTGTCGCTGGCTTGCGGGTGGCGCCAGCAATGTCCAGATGATCCTGCGCCGATTGCAGGGCGCGTATCTTCGTG
>CAYHXK010000065.1:0-10657 GCA_964360125.1 uncultured Sterolibacterium sp. | reverse complement strand
GAAGTGCGTTTCCCGGACCCGACCGCCAACCCCTATCTGGCTTTCACCGCCATGATGATGGCGGGCCTGGACGGCATTCAAAACAAGATTCACCCGGGCGATCCGGCCGACAAGAACCTCTATGACCTGCCGCCGGAAGAGGACGCGAAAATCCCCACCGTCTGTTCCAGCCTGGAGCAGGCGCTTGAATATCTTGCCAAGGATCACGAGTTCCTGACCCGCGGCGGCGTGTTCTCCAACGAGATGCTCGAAGCCTATATCGAGCTAAAGATGGAAGAAGTCACGCGTTTCCGCATGACCACTCACCCCATCGAGTATGAGATGTACTATAGCCTGTAAGCCCTGCTTCAGCTTGGTGCAAAAAGGACGGGGTACTCCCGTCCTTTTTTTTCACCGGGCTTTCGCATACACTTCGACGCATTGATGTTTTCAAAGACCCGCGATATGACTCTTGGCCTCTTCAAGCGCACTTTCCTGATCGCTTCCATGTTCTTATTGGGCTGTGCTCCCGTTTTCGCCGACACCCTGTATAAGTGCACCGACGACTCGGGCGTGGTTTTGTACACCAACCAGAAAGGTGCGGCAAAAAAATGCACCATCCTGTCGCGCGATCAGCCCATCTCGACCTTCACGGCACCCAAACAGGCGCCGCGTGCCGCGACTCCGAACGATTTTCCGCGTGTCGATAGCGGCACTCAACGCGGTCGGGATAGCGATCGGCGCAAGATACTCGAGCAGGAACTTGGCGCCGAACTGCAAAATCTGGAAATTTCGAAAAAAGACTTTGCCGAACAGGCAGCGACGATTTTGCCGCAAGAGAAAAATGCCGGTGGTTCGGTGAACCAGGCCAGGATTCAGGAACGCATTGACGCCTCCCGGAGCAAAGTCCGGCTCCACGAACGCAATATCGAGGCACTCAAGAGCGAACTGGTCAATTTGAAGTAAGCGTGCCTATTCAGCAGGAATCATCCCCTCCGTCGGCTGCGGCGTCTTCTCCAGGTGGACGCAAGGCCGTGTCGGCTCACGGGAAAGCCAGCCATCAGGCGTTAAGTGGGTGGCTTGCTTCTTGCTAAATACGGATATGACCATGCAAGAAGATCAATCCCAGAAATCTTTGCCTTTCGCCGGGTTGGATTTGCTATCGACAGCAGTGATCCTGCTGGACGCGCGTCTGCAGATTCGCCATGTCAATCCTTCCGCCGAAAATCTTTTCGCCATCAGCCAGCGCCTGCTGATCGGCACCCCGCTCACGCAACTGTTGGGAGAGCCGGCGGAGTTAATGGCCGCGTTGAAAAAAGCCTTGCACAACAGCTGGAGCTATACCGGATACAACGTTGCCGTGGGGCGTTCGCCCGACGAGTTATTGCATCTCGATTGCACGGTGACGCCGATTGAGGCACACAACGCCCGCCTGTTGCTGGAGTTTCGTCCGATCGATCAACTCCTCAGGGCGGCACGCGAGGAACGCTTGCTGGAGCAGCAGCAGACCAGTCGCGAATTGATTCGCAATTTGGCCCATGAGATCAAGAACCCACTCGGCGGCATCCGCGGCTCGGCACAGTTGCTTGAGCACGAACTGAGTGCGCTGGCCAATGCGCCGCAACTCAGGGAATACACCCAGGTGATCATCAGCGAATCCGACCGATTGCAGGATCTGATGCAACGTCTGCTGTCTTCGCACCGCATGATGCAGCCCGCGCGAGTCAATGTGCATGAAATTCTCGAACATGTACGCCGCCTGATCCATGCCGAGTATGCCGGAGTAAAGGTGCGGCGCGACTACGACACCTCGTTGCCCGATCTCACCGGCGACCGCGAGCAGTTGATCCAGGCCATCCTCAACATCGCCCGCAATGCGGCGCAGGCCATGGCGGAAAAGGGCGAAATAATCTTTCGCACCCGTGCCTTGCGCCAGGTGACGCTGGCCAAACGCCACTATCGGTTGGCGCTTGAATTGCAAGTAATCGACAACGGTCCTGGCATTCCCAGTGACATCCGCGAGAAGATATTTTATCCGCTGGTCTCGGGGCGAGAAGGCGGCAGCGGTCTTGGCCTGACTCTGGCGCAGAGTTTCGTGCACCAGCATCACGGCAGCATCGAGGTGGATAGCCGGCCGGGACATACCTGTTTCAGCCTGCTGCTGCCATTGCATAACAGCCAGAAAACCCAGGGAGAAGCGCAATGAAACCGGCAACGAAACCCGTCTGGATCATTGACGACGACCGCTCGATCCGCTGGGTGTTCGAGAAGGCGCTGGCGCGCGAGGACATCCCCTTCAAGAGTTTCGGCTCGGCGGTTGAGGCGATGGCCGCGCTGGATGCCGGCGATACGCCGCAGGTGCTGGTCTCCGATATCCGCATGCCGGGCCAGTCGGGTCTCGATTTGCTGCGTCACGTCAAGTCGCATCATCCGGATCTGCCGGTGATCATCATGACTGCTTACTCCGATCTCGACTCGGCGGTGTCGGCTTTTCAGGGCGGCGCTTTCGAGTATTTGCCCAAGCCTTTCGATGTAGACCAGGCGGTGGCGCTGGTGCGGCGCGCCATTGAGCATTCACCCTGGGGTGCATCTGCCGGAGAGGGGTCGGAACCGGACAAGTCAGCCGCAACCATGAGTCTTATCCCGGAAATCCTGGGTAAAGCCGCCTCGATGCAGGAAGTGTTTCGCGCCATCGGACGCCTTTCGCAATCGCATGCCACGGTGCTGATCAATGGCGAGTCCGGAACCGGCAAGGAACTGGTGGCGCGCGCCCTGCACCGCCACAGCCCGCGTGCCGAAAAGCCCTTCATCGCCATCAATACCGCGGCGATCCCCAAGGACTTGCTGGAATCCGAACTTTTCGGCCACGAGCGCGGCGCCTTCACCGGCGCGCAGTCGCAGCGCCGCGGGCGATTCGAGCAAGCCGAGGGCGGCACGCTGTTTCTCGATGAAATCGGCGATATGCCCCCTGAATTGCAGACGCGCTTGCTGCGAGTGCTCTCGGACGGCCATTTCTACCGCGTCGGCGGGCAACAGCCGGTCAAGGCAAATGTGCGCGTGATTGCCGCTACCCACCAGAATCTCGAAGAGCGGGTCAAACAAGGCTTGTTCCGCGAAGACCTGTTCCATCGCCTGAACGTCATCCGCCTGCGCCTGCCGACGCTGAAGGAGCGACAAGAAGACATCCCTTTGCTGACGCGACATTTTCTGCAGAAGAGTGCGCAGGACCTCGCCGTCGAACCCAAACGCCTGTCGGATGCGACGCTCAAGTATCTGTCGGGAATGGATTTCCCCGGCAATGTGCGTCAAGTAGAAAATCTCTGTCACTGGTTGACGGTGATGGCGCCGGGGCAGACCATCGAGATTACCGATCTGCCCACGGAATTCCGCGACCAATCTTTGCGCGAAGCGCCGCTGGATTGGCTGGACGGACTGGCCGTGGAAGTCGACCGACTCATCGTCACCGCGCCGGGCAGCGTATATGAACGGCTCACGCGGGATTTCGAACGGACCCTGATCCGTCGAGCGTTGGCGGCTTCCGGCGGTCGCCGTATCGAAGCCGCACACCTGCTTGGCATCGGTCGCAACACCATCAGCCGCAAGATACAGGAGCACGGGATGGAGGATCCCAAGCCATCAAGCGGCTAAGCGGGGACGAATCGGGGATAATGTGCGCTGGAATATCTTTCTCCAGCGCGACGCTTGAATAACGCAAAATCACCTGACACAGCCCCATCCAGCACTGGTCATCAGCGGTCAATTGAATCAACCGCGTGGCCGGCGCTTGATCTTGCGGGCATTGCCGCGGCGCTGGGCGATCTTGCGCGGCGTTTCGATGTGGACATTCTGGCCGAATGCGACTCCACCAACTCGCGCCTGCTGTCGCTGGCCGAAACGGGCGCTGCGGCAGGTAGCGTGCTGGCTACCGAGCGCCAAACCGGAGGCCGCGGTCGGCGAGGCCGCAGCTGGCTGTCGGCAAGCGGCGATAGCCTGACCTTTTCATTGCTCTGGCGCTTTCAACCCAACAGATCCCTCTCCGGCCTGTCGCTGGCTGTCGGCGTCGCAGTGGCGCGGGCGCTGGAAGCGCTGGGGGTACGCGGCATTACGCTGAAATGGCCCAACGATGTCTTGCTGAATGGCCGCAAGCTGGCCGGAGTGCTCATAGAAATGGTGCCCGGCGCCCGCCCGCAGGCAGCGGTGATCGGCGTGGGAATGAACCTGCGCTTGCCGCGTGAAATGCCGGAGGCAATCAGACAAACGGCTGCCGCGCTGTCCGACGCCGGGGCCGCGTTGCCGACCACGAGTATCCTGCTGGCGCACTTGCTGACGGCGCTCCATGAAGCGCTGCATGGTTTCGCCGAGGAGGGATTTGCCGGCCTGCGCCAAGCATGGCTGATGCGCCATGCCTTCGAAGGAGAGAGGGTGAGTCTGCTTTCCGATTTTGCCGAGCCGCTGCAGGGCGTTTGTCGGGGAGTGGATGGCGATGGAGCCTTGCTGCTGGAAACGGCCACCGGCATGCAGCGTATTGTCAGCGGCGAAGTATCCTTGAGGAAGCCCCGATGATCCTTTGCATCGACTGCGGCAACTCGCGACTCAAGTGGGGCCTGCACGATGGTCGGCATTGGCTGGAGCAGGGATCGCGGGCACAGCACGAGATCGCCCGCTTGCCGCGGCTTTTCGCCGGCCTGCCGCTGCCGGAGCGGGCGATAGCCTGCAATGTGGCCAGCGATGCAGTGCGTGCTGAAGTGGAAGCCGCCCTGACGAGGCTTGCGCCGGGCCGTCCGCTGGTCTGGATCGCGAGTCGCGCGGAGCAGTGCGGCGTGAAAAACACTTATGACGACCCGGCCCAACTCGGCGCAGACCGCTGGGCCGCTCTGATCGGCGCACGCCATGTGCATCCCGGCCCCTGCCTGGTGGTGAATGCCGGGACCGCCACGACCATAGATGTGCTGACAGCCGATGGAATATTCCTGGGCGGACTGATCCTGCCCGGCATCACTCTGATGCGCACTGCATTATCCCGCGCTACGGCCCGGTTACCGCTCGCCACCGGCGCCTTCAGTTCCCTGCCGCGCAATACCGCCGATGCCATCGCCAGCGGCGCGCTTCAAGCCACCGCCGGCGCGATCGTTCGCATGTTCGCGCGGGTTGCCGACAGTCCCGGAGCGATATGCCTGCTGTCCGGCGGCGCCGCTGAACCGTTGGAGGCGTTGCTGGGTAATCATGCCCCTTGTGCCCCAGAGGGTATTCCATTGCGGCGTGTCGACAATCTGGTTCTCGAAGGCTTGAAGCAGCTTGCCGGGATGAGCGCATAGCGCATTCCAGCCCTGATTGCTTGGCGAGAGACGCGCGCAGCGTGGGCGATGTGTTGTATGCAATGGGTTAGCGTGGATTGTGGTTATCTTGATCTCCGTCAACCAACGGCACAGCCGAAGTCTGTAAACCTCTACCTGCGGCATACCCCCCGTAGCCGGCAAACATACACAAACCTCACGGAGCAGACAGAATGGAAAATTTACGCGTGCAGCTTGACGAATCCGAGATACCGACACACTGGTATAACGTTGTCGCCGACATGCCCAATCCGCCGGCGCCGCCGCTCGGACCCGACCACAATCCCGTCACCCCCGAGCAGATGCTGCAGATTTTTCCAGGCAGCCTACTCGAACAGGAAATGTCCGGGGAACGCTGGATCGCCATCCCCGAAGAAGTGCGCGATGTTTATCGCCTATGGCGGCCTGCGCCGCTCTGTCGGGCGCTGCGCCTGGAGCAGGCGCTGGGCACCCCGGCGAAGATATATTACAAGTATGAAGGCGTCTCCCCGGCCGGCTCGCATAAGCCCAATACCGCGGTGCCACAGGCGTATTACAACCGGCAGGCCGGCATCAAGCGCATCTCCACCGAAACCGGAGCCGGACAGTGGGGCTCGGCAATGGCCTTTGCCGGACAGATGTTCGGATTGGAGGTGCGCGTTTACATGGTCAAGGTCAGCTACGATCAAAAGATTTACCGTCGTTCCATGATGCAAACCTGGGGCGCCGAAGTATTTGCCTCGCCGACCAAGCTCACCCAGGCCGGCCGCGATGCGCTGGCGAAGGATCCGAACAGCCCCGGTTCGCTCGGCATCGCGATTTCCGAGGCGGTCGAGGAGGCGGCCTCGCGTCCCGACACCAACTACGCCCTGGGCTCGGTGCTCAACCATGTGCTCTTGCACCAGACGGTGATCGGCCTGGAAACCAAGAAACAGTTCGAGAAGATCGGCGCGTATCCCGACATGATCTTCGCGTCCTGTGGCGGCGGCTCCAACTTTGGCGGGATAGCCTTTCCATTCTTCGCCGACAAGGCCGCCGGCAAGCAGGTACGCCTGGTCGCCGTAGAACCGACTTCCTGCCCGACCTTGACCAAGGGACACTATGCCTACGACTTTGGCGATGCCTCCGGCTACACGCCGCTGATGCTGATGTACACCCTCGGCCACGATTTCGTCCCACCCGGCATTCATGCCGGGGGTTTGCGCTATCACGGAGATTCTCCGCTGGTATCGCAGCTCTACAAGGAAGGTTTGATCGAAGCCGTGGCAGTCGGGCAGGTGGGTACTTTCGAGGCCGGCGTGCAGTTCGCCCGCGCCGAGGGCATCATTCCGGCGCCGGAATCCTGTCACGCCGTGCGCGCCTGCATCGACGAGGCGTTGCGCTGCAAGGCCAGCGGCGAACCGAAGACGCTGCTGTTCAATCTGTCCGGTCATGGACACTTCGACATGGCTTCCTACGACAGATATTTTGCCGGCGATCTTGAGGATTACGCCTACCCGGAGGCGGCTATCCAGGCCGCCCTGCACAGTCTGCCGAAGATCGGGTAGACTGCGTAAGGGTGAGACTACGTGCCGTTTTCCTGTTCCTGATTCTGGCGAACCTGCTGTTTTTCGCCTGGGCGCAGGGCTATTTCGGGGGCAAGGGGGAGGGACGGGAACCGCAGCGGCTAGCCAACCAGTTGGCGCCGGAAAAGCTGAGCATCGTCGGGGTCGGCAGTGCTCCGCCTCTTAGCATCATGGCAGCCACGCCGGAGACTTGCCGACAAGTGAGCGGACTTGCCCAGAAGGATGCGCTGCTCTTGCGTACTCAAGCCGCGGAAAAGTTCCCTGGCTTGCGCATGGTCGTCAAATCGAGCAAAAATCAATTCATCTACTGGGTGTTGATTCCCTCGCTGGCCAACCGGCTGACGGCCGATAAAAAGCTGGCCGAGTTGAAACAACTGGGATTGGGCGATTTCTCCGTAGTTCTGGAGGAGGGTTCCTACAAATTCGCCATTTCGCTAGGCCAGTTCGCCAATGAACGGGACGCCGGCGAATTTCTGCAGAGCTTGGCGAAACGTGGAGCGAAATCGGCAAAGCTGCAAGTACGCGAAAACCAGGCCGAGCAAACTCTGCTGGAAATCCACGGCCCGGCCGCGCTGCTGGATCGGCAGTTGCCGGAATTGCTTGCCGGACAGGTTGGCGCCAGTGTCGGTGACTGTCCGGGGGGGCAATGAGCAGGACGGGTGGGTTTCCCGGTTTCATCGTCGGCCTGACCGGCGGCATCGGCAGCGGCAAAAGCGCGGCGGCGGCGGTATTTGCGGAACTTGGCGCGGCAGTGGTCGATACCGATGCCATTGCCCACGAATTGACGGTTTCCGGCGGCGAGGCGATGTCGGCAATCCGGAGCGCATTCGGCGATGCCGTCATCGCCGCGGACGGGGCGCTGGACCGAGCCGCCATGCGCCGCCTGGTTTTCGCCGATGACTCGGCAAAGAGCCGCCTGGAAGCCATCCTGCATCCGTTGATCCGCATTGAAAGCCAACTCCGCTGCGAGGCCGCGCTGGAGAATCATGCGCCTTATGTGGTGTTGGTGGTGCCGCTGCTGGTCGAATCCGGCAACTATCCAAGCCGGGTGGGGCGGGTGCTGGTCGTCGACTGCTCCGAAGCGACTCAGCAGGCGCGGGTCATGGCGCGGAACTCCCTGCCGCGCGAGGAAGTGCAGCGCATCATGGCGGCACAGGCCACGCGTGCCGAGCGCCTGAAAGCGGCGGACGACATCATCGAAAATGACGCAGCGATAGGCAGACTGAGGCCGCAAATTGAAGTACTGCACCGGAAGTATTTAACGCTGGCGGCAAAAAAAACACTATCAAGTTGAGGTTTGTTCTCGAATCGGTCAGAATCACGGGACTTTACCCAAATGGCTACCGCGTGATTACTTACGAATATCCTCTCAGTGAGCGCATTCGCACGCTACTGCGTCTTGAGGATCTGTTCGATAAGGCGCAGCACTTTATCGCAGCCGACTCTCAGGAAGATCACCATATCGCCTTGATGATGATCTTCGATATCATCGAAGTCGCCGGCCGCGCCGACCTGAAATTCGACCTGGTGCAGGAACTCGAGCGTCAGCGCCAGACCCTGCTGTCTTTCCGCAACAATCCTGAAATCTCCGAAGAAGCCCTTTCCGGAGCGCTCTACGAGATTGAGCAGGCAAGCGCACTATTGCTCTCGATGCAGGGCAAGATCGGCCAGTACCTGCGCGAGAACGACTGGCTGATGACGGTCAAGAACCGGGTCTCGATTCCCGGTGGTGTCTGCGAGTTCGACTTGCCGGCTTATCATTATTGGCTGCATCGCGATCCGCAACAGCGCCGCCAGAGCCTGAATGGTTGGCTGCGGCCGATCCTGCCGATACTCGACGGCCTGACCATCGTGCTGCGGCTGCTGCGCGCCTCGGGGCGGCCCGATGATCAGGTTGCCGCCAAGGGCGCCTATCAGTTGATGCTGGCCGGACGTACCGCGCAGATGCTGCGTTTGCGCGTGCCGCGAACCAATCCTTACATTCCCGAGATCAGCGCCAACAAATACGCCCTGAATATCCGCTTTACCGAACCCGACGGAGACTTGCGTCCGCGGCCGGTGGACGTTGACGTGAGCTTCGAATTAACCTTCTGCAATCTGTGAGGTCGATTGGAATATCGCAGACTTGGCCGTTCCGGCCTGAAAGTAAGCGCCCTGTCCTTAGGTTCATGGGTGACCTATGGCAACCAAGTGAATGCGCCCGCGGCGCGGGAGATCATGGCGGCTGCCTGGGACCAAGGCGTCAACTTCTTCGATAACGCCGAGGTGTATGCCAGCGGCGAATCAGAGCGCATCATGGGCGAAGCGTTGCGCGCGCTGAAATGGCCACGCAGCCGTTATGTGGTGTCGACCAAATTCTTCTGGGGACTGGCCGACGGTCCGAACGAGCGCAACACGCTTAATCGCAAGTATCTGTTGCAGGCCATCAATGGCTCGTTGGCGCGCTTCGGCCTCGACTATGTCGATCTGGTGTTCTGTCACCGGCCCGATCCGAACACGCCGATCGAGGAAACCGTCTGGGCAATGCACGACATGATTTCCTCCGGCAAGGCGCTCTACTGGGGGACTTCGGAGTGGAGTGCCGAGGAAATTCGCACGGCGTGGGAAATCGCCGAACGCCATCATCTGCACAAGCCGGTGGTCGAGCAGCCGCAGTACAACCTGTTCCACCGCCGTCGCGTCGAGCAGGAATACGCGCTGCTCTATGCAGATATTGGCATCGGCCTGACCACCTGGAGCCCGCTGGCTTCGGGGCTGCTCACCGGCAAGTATCGCAATGGTATTCCGGCGGGCAGTCGCGGTTCTCTGGACAGTATGTCCTGGCTGCGCGACAAGTTGACCGACCAGTCGAAGCTCGCGGCGGTGGAGCGGCTTGCGGGAATCGCCAGGGAAATCGATGCCACGCTGGCGCAACTGGCGCTGGCGTGGGTGGTGCGAAATCCGCGCGTCTCGACCGTGATCACCGGCGCCACCAGCGTCGCCCAGTTGCGGGACAACTTTGGCGCGCTGGGCGTGGCGCCAAAACTCTCCGAGACGGTGCTCGCCCGCATCGACGAAGCGCTTGCCGGGCACATCGAGTAGGATCTGTTCAGCGCACCACCAGTACCACGGCGGTGCGCGCCGGCACGGTGAATTGTCCGCTGGCACGATCATAGGTGGAGGCCTTGGGGCGCGGATCGGCGGCCGTGGCTGCGGCTAACACCGGGTGGAGTTCAAAGGCGCGACCGGCGAGGGCGTCGATTTTCAATACCCGCGTCTCCACATCTACGTTGATCAGATAAAGTATTTCCTTGAAGGCGGCGCCCGGGTAGCCCTTGCCATCCAGGTGTCCGGCCAGCACGGTTGCTTGTTGGGCCGAACCGGTATTGTAGAAGCTCAGGCGTTTTTTTATTTCGTCGGCGCTTCGCAATCGGAACAGGCTGGAACCGGCGCGGATTTTCAGCAGGTCGCGAAAGGCGTCGCGCGTCCAGGCGATGTTTGCCGCCGCCGGTTTGATCGCCGGGTTGGCCAGCAGGGGACGCATCAGCGACCAGTTGCCGCCGTTGTCCGCTTCCGGCGGCAAGCCGCTGCCGAAATAATTGTCCCGGTAACTCCAGTCGACGCGATTGAACCAGTCGCCGGAGTCGTAGCTGTTGCCATCCATCGACTTGCTGCGCAGGGTATCCATGCCCGCATGGAAGTAGGCTACTCCCTGACTGAAGGCCACCAGCGCGGCGCCGAGGATTTGCACCCGTGTCCGGTCCTCGCGGCTGGTGTCTACAGGGAGCTTGAAGGCGTTGACATCGAACAGGGTATGGTTGT
>CAYHXK010000064.1:0-10782 GCA_964360125.1 uncultured Sterolibacterium sp. | reverse complement strand
CGACAATACACGGCTGTGAGGGCTAACCCATCACATAGCTGAGCGGCCCCAGCACGGCGACGACCAGCGCAGCCAGCCATTGCGTGCGCCAGGCTTGCGCAAATCCGGCCCGGTCGCGCAGCACGAAAGGCAGCATGGCCGGTATGCGCAGCACGTTGCCGACATAGTCGACGAGGATCGGCGAGATCAACATAATCTTCACCGCGTAACCGTCGATCACCGTATAGATTGCGATAAATGCCCCGGTCAAAGCGCCCCCATCAGTACGAATCCGTTGCCGCCGCCCGCCTTTTTGGCAACCAGGTTCCATGCGGCATGGCAGGCAGCAGCGGCAAGGGCCAGGGTGAGCGCAAGTGGGGTCATCGATGGGTTCGTCTCGTCGATAGGCAAGACCCAGCCGATCCTCTGATGGATCGAGCGCAGGAGAGGGCGATGACGCGATTGCCGCCGGGTCGCTTATGGCAACAGGTTGGAAACTTTCTGCCCTTGGATTGCGTTGTACATCGACAGAGCCTTGAGGGACGCCTGAATCTGGATGTTGTTCTTGGCAAGGGAACCGCTTGCCGCGGCATAATCGGTATCCGAGATTCGACTGTTGGCAGCAATCACATTTTCGGCCGCGACGGTAGCGCTGTTCTGGGCTGCCGAAAGGCCGGACGAACTCGCGCCCAATTGACTTTGCTGCTGCTCCACTGCGCCTAAGGCCTGGTCGATCGCGTTCAAGGCGCTCGCCGTACCGGCTGTGGTGGTTACATCCAGGTTCGACACGCCCAAAGCGCTACCCGACAGGTTGCCGATGGTGAGGGGAAGCGTCTGTCCGGCATCGGCGCCAGTCTGGATCTGCGCAGAGAAAGTGCCGTCCAGCAAGTTCTGCCCGTTAAATTGGGTCTGCCCGGCAACCCGATCCAGTTGCTGACCCAGTTGATCAAATTGGCTTTGGATGGTCCGCCGGTCGGATGCGTTGAATGCCCCATTCCCAGCCTGTACTGCCAGCTCGCGCATTTGCTGGAGGGTATCGCCGATCTGTCCGACTGCGCTGGCCGCCGTGTCCGCCAGGCTGATGGCGTTATTCGCGTTGGCAGCAGCCTGCATCAGCCCAGTGGCGCGGGCACTCAAGGAAACGGATACGGCAAGCCCGGCCGGGTCCTCTGCGGCTGAATTGATGCGCACTCCTGTTGAAAGCTGTTGCAACGACTTGAAGAGTGAGCCCTGGGCATTATTCAGGTAATTGCTGGAGATCGGGTCCAATATGAACACCCCCAATATAGAAAATTACGTATCGCTTTTTTACGCCAATTTGATCGGTACTGCAATGTTTCCACAGTGTTGCGGGGGAGACCCTCCCGGGTCATCCATTTCCGAATAATATCCTCTACCTTGCTGCCTGCCTGTCGATAGGGATCACCATGCGTCATGAGCCATAAGCACTTGCACCTGCTGCGTACCATATTTCAGGATCCCATCAGCAGTAACATCCACTGGCGGGAGATTGAGTCTCTTTTGTATCACCTCGGGGCTGCTGTCGAGCCTACTCGTGGCGCCAGATTTCGCGTAGTACTGAACCGGACCGAAGGCTTTTTACACCATCCCCACCACAGCAATGTCTGCGACAGGCAGACTATCAAGCTACTGCGGGAGTTCCTCGCACATGCCGGCGTCAGCCTTTCGAGCTACGAGGAAAAAAACGACTGACACTACAGCGCATGACCGGCTGCGACAGGGAGTCTAGCGCCGCACGCGGCCACGCCTGAAGTCGCGGACGATTTCGCGCGCCGCATTGTGTCCGGGCAAGCCCGTCACCCCTCCGCCAGGATGCGCGCCGGAACCGCATAGATACAATCCCGCCAGCGGCATGCGGTAATTCGCGCTGCCCAGTACCGGGCGCGCGCTGAACAACTGGTCCAGCGACAGCGCGCCGTGAAAGATGTCGCCGCCGCTGAGGCCGAAACGGCGCTCCAGGTCGAGCGGCGTTAGCGTCATGCGTCCGAGCACCGCGGCGCGGAAATTCGGCGCGAATGTGTTCACGGTGTCGATCACCCGCTCCGCCGCGTCCTCGCGCATGTCATCCCAGCTCTTTGCGTCCGCCGGTAGCGGGTTGAAGTGCTGGCAGAACAGGCTGGCGACGTGCGAGCCCTGCGGCGCGAGCGTGTCGTCCACCGTGCTGGGGATCAGCATTTCAACGATCGGCCGGCCGGCCATGTCGCCGTTGCGCGCATCGAACCAGGCCTGCTCCATATAGGCAAGCGAGGGCGCCATGATGATTCCCGACTGATGGTGTATTCCCGCGCCCGGCAGGCAGGAAAAATCCGGCAACTCGGACAAGGCCACGTTCATGCGCAATGTTCCCGATGCGCAGCGGTAGTTCTTGATGCGATCGAGAAAATCCGCCTCGACGTGCCGCGGCTCGATGAGATCGAGAAACAAGAGTTTCGGATTGACGTTCGCCGCCACCGCGCGACCCGAAATTTCACGGCCATCCCGCAGCACCACGCCCTTCGCCCGCCCGTCCCCGACCATGAGCTGCGCGACTTCGGCGTCGCAGTCGATGATGACGCCTAGTTGCCGCGCCTCCGCCGCCAGCGCCTCGCTGATCGCACCCATGCCGCCAATCGCGTGGCCCCACTGCCCCGCTTTGCCGTTCACTTCGCCGAACACATGATGCAGCAGCACGTAGGCCGAGCCCGGCGCGTACGGACTGGCGAAGTTCCCGACCACGGCATCGAAGCCGAAAGCGGCTTTCAGCGGCGCCGATTCGAACCAGGCATCGAGCAGGTCGCCCGCGCTTTTGGCAAACAGCGCGAGGAGATTGCGCTTGGCCGGCAGCGTAAGTTTTTTCAAGCTCTGCATGGTTTTCAGCGCGGGGACAATTTCGGCGAATCCGCCGCCGATATTCGGCGGCGTCGCCAGCGACAGTTCGCGTATCACCTGCGCGGCCTCTTCCAACATGGCGTAGTAAGCGGGCAATCGCGCGGCGTCGCGTTCCGAATAGCGCGCAACTTCCGCTTGCGTGGCGGCGAGTCCCCCGCCGATTTTGAGATACGCGCCGGGTTGCGCGGACAAGGGGAGAAAGTTGGCGATCGGCCGCCCGACGATACGCAGTCCATGCCGTGCGAGATTGAGATCGGCAATCACCTTCGGGTTGAGCAGGCTGACGGTGTAGCTTGCCGTGGAGTTGCGGAATCCCGGATGAAACTCCTCCGTCACCGCGGCGCCGCCGACTATGGCGCGGCGTTCGAGCACCTTGACCGAGAGGCCGGCTTGGGCCAGATAGCAGGCGCAGACCAGGCCATTGTGACCGCCGCCAATAATTACGACATCCTGCTGATCCGCGACCGACGGCATGCCCGCACTCCCAACTTTGACGGTGCCGGACATTCTACGGGATCTACGCATTGCAGCCGGTTCGGCGAGCACTGGCAGCGGTGGGGCATAAATACCTCGCATTGCAAGCCGATCGGCCACCGGCGCTTGTGCCGGGTGATCCAGGCGTCCCACCAGGGGATTCCCTGCGGGACATACTTCACACCGATTCCTTCGCCAAGTACGCCGTCACTTTTTTAAAATGTCGCGCTCCATCTTGACCCGCGCCAGTACGCGCAACCCACGGCGCCAGACAGCCCAGGATAATTTTTGTAAGGAAACGCAAATTCCGCCGTCCAATGCAGCGAGGTAGTCGTTTTTCTTGATTCGTGCGGTTTTACCTGATTTGACTTCTTGGGTAGCCTTCTTGGGTAGCCGGCCGCTTGGCCAACGCACGGATTGAGGTTCGACGGATCCTTATTGCGTCTTCCCATTTCATTTTCCAAGGAGTATTGAATGTCGATCAAATCCAAAGGTGCAGCTCTCGCTTCCATCGCCGCCGTCATGGCCCTGTCGATGTCCGCCGCCCACGCCGCCAAGCACATGGCCGCGGAAAAGGCCATGAGCAATCCCGCCGGCAGCAGCGGCATGGCAATACGCGCCAGCGACAAGGTGCATTGCTACGGTGTGACCTCCTGCAAGGGTCAGTCCGACTGCAAGACCGCTGCAAACGCCTGCAAAGGCCAGAACGCCTGCAAAGGACAAGGCTTCAAGGGCGCGGAAGCCAAGGCCTGCCTGGACCAGGGCGGCGTGATTGCCGACCTGAAAGCCTAAGACCTGCTCGCCGGGTAAAACGCAAGGACGCCAGGCTTCGCGCCTGGGTTCTTGCCCTGGGCGCCGACTGTGTTGGTCGGCGCCCAGGGCAAGAAAATGTTGCGTGTCCCGGAAACTGACCATGCCGATGAATACCGCATCACCTCCGCACAGGAAACCTTCGCCGGGCTTCGGACTCGGCTTGCGGCCGGTTCACTATCCGGATTTCCAGCGGGAACGACAGAACGTCGACTGGCTGGAAATAATTTCCGAGAACTACATGGTGCCGGGCGGCAAACCGCTGGCCATGCTCGACGCCATTCTGGCGGACTATCCGCTGGCGATGCATGGCGTCTCCCTGTCGATCGGCTCCACCGACGGGCTCGATGCGGCCTATCTGGCCGAGCTCAAGGCGCTGGCCCGGCATGTGCAGCCCATGTGGATTTCCGATCACCTGTGCTGGACCGGCGTGCAGGGACGCAACACCCACGACCTGCTGCCCCTGCCCTACAGCGAAGAAGCACTGCGCCTGGTGGTGCGGCACGTGGAGCAGGTGCAGGAGGTGCTGGGACAGCGCATCCTGCTGGAAAACGTGTCGAGCTATCTCGACTATCGCAGCTCGGAAATGAGCGAATGGGAATTCCTGCGCCAGGTATCCGAACAGGCCGACTGCCTGCTCCTCCTCGACGTCAACAACATCTACGTCAGCAGCGTCAATCACGGCTTCGATGCCATCCGGTTCCTCAAGCATCTGCCGGCGCAACGCGTGCAGCAAATCCATCTCGCCGGGCATAGCGATCACGGCGACTACATCGTGGACACCCATGACCATCCGGTGGCCGAGCCGGTCTGGGCGCTGTACCGCGAGGCCTGCATCCTGTTCGGCGAGGTGGCGACGATGATCGAGCGTGACGACAACATCCCCGCTCTCGGCGAGCTGATCGCGGAACTGGACCGGGCGCGCGCCATCGCCGCCGCGACCCTAAGTCCTTTGGCGGTTGCGGCATGAGTGCGGCCGGCTTGCGCGCCGTGCAGGCGGCCTTTCACGACCACCTGCTCGATCTGCCGAGCGACATCGCGCGGCAGGTGGTCGAGGGTGGCAGGATCGGCGTGGCCCACCGCCTGCACATCTATCACAATGCCTATCGCATGAGGCTGCTGGAATGCCTGCAGGACAGCTTCGGGAAAACCTGGACCTACCTGGGCGACAGCGCTTTCGAGTCGGCCGCCCTCGCCTTCATCGCAGCGACTACCTCTTCCTACCGCAACCTGCGCTGGTACGGCGACGCGTTTCCGCGCTGGCTGGCGGAGAGGTTCCCGGGGGATGGCGACATTGCCGAACTGGCGGAAATCGACTGGCAGCTACGGCGCGCCTTCGACGGCCTGAATGCCGCCCTGCTGCCGCCCGACGACCTGGCCGGACTGGCTGCTGAGGATTGGGAAACGGTCGGTTTTCGTTTCGTGCCCACCCTGTGCCTCCTGCCGCTGCGCTACAACAGCGTCGCCATCTGGCACGCGCTGGATGCCGAGCAGGCGCCGCCGAGCGCAGCTCGCTTGGGGGAACCCACCTGGCTGCTGATCTGGCGCAAGGGTTGGCAGCCGCATTTCCGCACTATCCACAGAGTGGAACATCTCGCCCTGTCACAGCTGCTGGAAGGTGCGCCGTTCGCCGACGTATGCACCGCCTTGAGCCAGCAGTTTTCCGACGCGGAAGTTGCCGCCGTGGCATCGGAAAAACTCGGCACTTGGCTGCAGGACGAAATGATCGTCGGCCTGGCGTATCCGAACGCGTAGTCTCTGTACTTTGCGGCGGCAGCCTGGCCTACTCGGCGCGAGCGTCTCCTGGGATTCTCAGCTGGCCTGAGCGGCGATATCCGCGCGCACCTGTTCCATGTCGAGGGCGCGCACTTGGCCGATGAGCTGTTCCAGCGCCGAAGGCGGCAATGCACCGGCTTCCGAGTAGAGGATGACCTGCTCGCGGAATACAATCAAGGTCGGAATCGAGCGGATGTTGAAGCTGGCGGCGAGCCCCTGTTGTACTTCGGTATCGATCTTGGCAAAGACGATGTCGCCGTGCATTTCCGCAGCTGCCTCGAAGGTTGGCGCGAATGTGCGGCAGGGACCGCACCAGCTAGCCCAGAAATCGACGATGACGATATTGCTGGCGGAAACGGTTTGCTCGAAGTTATCTTCGGTGAGTTGTACTGTCGCCACGGGCGGCTCCTGAAGCAGAAACCGCGCATGCTACCTTTTTTTGCCGGCGCATGCTATCTATACGCATCATGTCCGCCGCATCCCGGAATCTCCCCATCTGCGGCCGCTTTGCGCCGTCCCCCAGCGGTCCGCTGCACTTCGGTTCGCTGGTCGCCGCCGTCGGCAGTTATCTCGACGCGCGCAGTCGCGGCGGGCGTTGGCTGTTGCGCATGGAGGATGTCGATCGGCCGCGCTGCCAGCCCGGCGCGGCGGACGACATCCTGCGCACGCTGGAAGCGTTCGGCTTCGAGTGGGATGGCGCGGTGCTCACCCAGAGTTTGCGCGAAGCGGCATATGCTCAGGCGCTGGAGCAACTGCGCGCCACCGGACGGGTTTTCCCGTGTGCCTGTACCCGCCGCGAACTGGCCGATTCGAAGTTGACGCGGGTGGCCAGCGACGGCGCCCAGGTTTACCCCGGCACCTGCCGTGCCGGCTTGCCGTCGGACAAACTGCCGCGCGCCTGGCGGCTGCGCGTCGATGATGCGGAGATTGCGTTCGAGGATGGCGTGCAGGGCCGCATCGAGCAGGCTTTGGCGCGCGAGGTGGGCGATTTCGTGTTGTTGCGCGCCGACGGATTATTTGCCTACCAGTTGGCGGTGGTTGTCGACGATGCGGAGCAGGGCGTTACCCACGTGGTGCGCGGCGCCGATCTGCTCGACTCGACGCCGCGCCAGATATTGCTGCAACGCTTGCTGGCCTTGCCTACGCCGGCTTATGCGCACCTGCCGGTGGCGGTCGATGCACTCGGCGAGAAACTCTCCAAGCAGAGCCGCGCCGCGCCGCTGGATGCCGCACGGCCGCAGCCGGCATTGCGGGCCGCCCTGAATTTTCTCGGACAGGGAGCGCCGGCGGATCTGGAGCAGGCCAGCCTCGCCGAGTTGTGGCGCTGGGCCAGGGAACATTGGGATATGGCGCGCGTCCCACGCCAGCGGAGTTGGCCCGAGCCGGAGTAGAATTCGCGCAAAACAGAAGGGAAAACCATGATTGTCGACGACATTGCCGGGTTGCGCCGCATATTGCAGAACAATCGCGTGATCGCGGTGGTCGGCTTATCCGCCAACTGGAACCGTCCCAGTTATTTCGCCGCGAAATACCTGCTGGAGCATGGCTATACCATCATTCCGGTCAATCCCGGGCAGAGCGAAATTCTCGGCCAGAAATGCTATGCGAGCCTGGTGGAAATTCCGCAGAAAGTGGATATCGTCGATTGCTTCCGCAAGCCGGAAGATATTCCGCCGCTGGCCGAGCAAGCCATCGCCATCGGCGCCAAGGTCTTCTGGTTGCAACTCGGCGTGATCCACCAGGATGCTGCTCGGCGCGCCTCAGCGGCCGGGCTTGAGGTGGTGATGGATCGCTGTGTCAAGATCGAACATGCGCGGCTGTTCGGCGGCTTGCACTGGGCCGGGGTGAATACCGGCATCGTCTCGGCCAAGCGCCCGCCCTGTCCGCCTGTCGTATAAGTTACTGCGGCGCGCAGGTGTCAACGTTCCCTGCCGTAGCCCGCCAGTCCAATCATTAATCGCACCAGCGAGTAGGCCAGCCAGTTTACGATGCGCGCCGGCAAGGACTTTTTCCCCCAGTCGTCGCGCTTGACTTCCCAGGCGCCCTCTTGCATCGCCAGCCGCAAGCTGGCAACCAGTTCGGCGGCAAAGGCGGAATCATTTACCACCACATTCGCCTCGCGCGCCAGCAACAGGCTGAAAGGGTCGATGTTGCTTGACCCTACCGTAGCCCAGTGGCCGTCGATCACCGCCACCTTGGCGTGCAGAAAACTGCGACGATATTCCTGAATACGCACATCGGCCGCCAGCAGCGAGCCATACAATGCCTGCGAGGCGTAATGCAGCAGCAGGTACTCGACCCGCCCCTGCAGCAATATGGTGACCTTGACGCCGCGCCGCGCCGCCGCCATCAGCGCCTGGCGAAAAGACCGGCCAGGCAGGAAATAGGCGTTGGCGATGATGATTTCTTCCTGCGCGGCGGCGATGGCGTCGAGGTAGGCATTTTCGATATCACTGCGATGGCGCAGGTTATCGCGGATCAGGAAAGCGGCCGTCACATTTCCGCAGGCTGTCACGTTTGCCCGGCATAAGATGGGTGCAGCGAAGCGTTGCTGCAAACTTGCCCACTCCACCAGATTCCAGAGATGCAGCATCGCCGCGTGGATAGGTGCGAGCAGGGGACCTTCAATACGGATGGCATAGTCGTAGCGGGGGGGCGTTTGTTTCGGCCGATGATCGATGTTCATGTCGTCGATGATGTTGATGCCGCCGACGAAAGCGATGCGCGCGTCGACCGTGACCAGTTTGCGGTGCATCCGGCGCAGGCGGTGACGCCGGAATTTGAAGCGCGCCACTTCGGGCCGGTAGACCCGCACTTCCACGCCGGTGTTGGCTAGATCGTTGCCGAAAGCCGACATGAAGCCGCTGGCGCCGAAGCCATCCACCAGGAGATGCACCGCCACGCCGCGCTGAGCCGCTTGTATCAGCGCACTGAGCACTCGCCTGCCGGTGACGTCGTCTTCGAAGATGTAGCTCTCGAGGCGCACTTCGACCAGGGCCGACTCGATTGCACCAATCAGCGCCGGAAAATATTCGCTGCCGCTGGTCAACAGGTCGATGCGGTTGCCGGGCAGGAAATCCATATTCACAGCTTCGTCTATGGCGTCGCCAGGAGATGCGCGGAGAGTGCGGCGTGATCTGAAATGCGCGACCACGGCGGGCCGTAATGTACTTCGCTGCGCTCGATGCTGAAGCCGCGCACATAGATGCGGTCGAGGCGGAGTACCGGCAGCGCGCTGGGAAAACTTTTCGGCGGCCGACCGGCAACGCCGCCAAACACTTCCGTCAACCCGAGCCGCTCGATCAGCAGGTTGTCGGCGCGATTCCGCCAGTCGTTGAAATCGCCGGCGATGATGAGTGGCGCGTCAGGCGGCACCCATTCCTCCAGCCGCTCCGCCAGCGCCTCCATCTGTTTGCGGCGGGAGCGGCCGAACAGGGACAGATGCACGCAGACGCAGTGCAATGGCTGGGCCGAGTCGTCCACGGCGATGGCGCAATGCAGCAGGCCGCGACGCTCGAAGCGCAGGTGGGTGACATCCTGGTTGTGCGTGGTCAGGATGGGGAAGCGCGACAGGATGGCGTTGCCGTGATGGCCGTGATCGTGGATGACGTTGCGGCCGTAGGCGGCATTCCCCCATATCTGGTCGGCGAGGAACTCGTGCTGCGGCGCCGCGGGCCAATCGTCGTGGCGCTCGGCATGGCCGAGATGGAGTCCCTGCACCTCCTGCAGGAAAACGATATCCGGCGCCAACTGCCGCAGCCGCTCGCGCAGTTCATGCACCATCATGCGTTGATTGAACTGAGAGAATCCCTTGTGGATGTTGTAGGTGGCGATGTGCAATGGTTTTGTCATCGCAACGGCTGCATCAGGAAGCGTCGAGCATGCGCTGCAGGGCCACCTTCGCCAGGTCCGCCTCGTGCGGCGGGACGCCGATGCGATTCACCACATTGCCTGCGGCGAGATTCTCCAGAGTCCACGCCAGATGCTGCGGGTCTATCCGCTGCATGGTCGAGCACATGCAGACGGTGGGGGACATGAACTGGACGATCTTGCCTTCCGCCTTGACTTCCTCGGCGAGACGCTCGACCAGATTGAGTTCCGTGCCGACCAGCCAGCGCGTGCCAGGCGCGGCATCCTTCACAGTGCGCAGGATGGTCTCGGTCGAGCCGATGACATCGGACTGCTTGCACACCTCGAAACTGCATTCCGGATGCGAGATCACCAGGCCGTCGGGGTGTTGATTGCGGAAGCGCAGGATGTGCGCCGGCTGGAACATCTGATGCACCGAGCAATGGCCCTTCCACAGCAGGATGCGGGCCTTGCGGATTTGCTCCGGGGTGAGGCCGCCCATTTCCAGGTCGGGGTCCCACACCAGCATCTGCTCGAGCGGTATGCCCATCTTGTGGCCGCTCCAGCGACCAAGATGCTGGTCGGGGAAAAACAGCACCTTGCCGCGCCGGGCGAAAGACCACTCGAGAATTTTCGGCGCGTTGCTGGACGTGCACACGATGCCGCCGTGCTCGCCGCAAAAGGCTTTCAGGTCGGCGGCGGAATTAATGTAGGTGACCGGCGTGCAGTGTTGGTCCGGATCCAATACCGCGCCGATCTCGCGCCAGCAGCGCTCGACCTTGGCCAGGCTGGCCATGTCGGCCATCGAGCAGCCCGCCGCCAGATCGGGGAGGATCGAAACCTGTTCGGGGCGCGAAAGAATGTCGGCCACTTCGGCCATGAAATGCACACCGCAGAAGATGATGTTTTCTGCTTCGGCTTCTCCGGCCAGGCGCGAGAGCTTGAGCGAGTCGCCGGTCAGGTCGGCGTGCTCAAAAACATCAGCACGTTGATAGTGATGGCAAA
>CAYHXK010000063.1:0-10809 GCA_964360125.1 uncultured Sterolibacterium sp. | reverse complement strand
TCGCCTACAAGCTGGTGACCAAGGACATCATCCTCGACGTGCAGGAGCAGGAGGTGATCACCAGGGACAACGCGGTGATCCTCATCAATGCCATCGCCTTCATCAAGATCACCGATCCGATCAAGGCCGTGTATGGCGTGACGGATTTTTCCGAGGCGATTCGCAACATGATCATGACTACGCTGCGCTCCGTTGCCGGCGACATGGACCTCGATCAGGCGCTCTCCAGCCGCGACAAGATCAAGGCCCGGCTGCGCGAGAGCATCGCCGACGAAGCGGTCGATTGGGGCCTGACGGTTAAGTCGGTGGAGATCCAGGACATCAAGCCCTCCGATTCGATGATCAAGGCGATGGAAGCGCAAGCCGCAGCCGAGCGCGAAAGAAAAGCCATGGTCACCAAGGCCGAGGGCACCAAGCAGGCAACCATCCTGCAGGCCGAAGCCCGGCTGGAAGCCGCCCGGCGCGATGCCGAAGCGCAAGTGACCCTGGCGGAGGCGAGCGCCGAGGCGATCCGCCGCGTCGCCGCCGCCATCGGCAACCAGGATGCCCCGATGCGCTACATGCTGGGCGAGCGCTACCTGTCCGCGATGGGCAAGCTGGCGGAATCCGGCAACGCCAAGACCATCGTGCTGCCGGCCGACATCCAGGAATCCTTGCGCGGCATTCTTGGCCGTAGCCGGGACTAAGAGAAATAGACCCGATACCCGGCGCCGAGATGCTCACGTAGTTCCAACACACCGTCGCCTACAGGCTCGCAATCGCCAAAAACTCCGGCTTCAAGACGCTTCAGCCGTATCCTGACCTTGGCTTGGGCTTGCTTGTCGCGCATTGACTGAAGCCACTGGGTGACAGGCTCCAGTAAACGGCGGTCGTAAATTGGTTGGGTCTTGCATTAACGCATCCATCAGTCTTTTGCATAGCACAACCTACAACCCAGAAGTGACAGGACATCGCGGGGGCATTCCTTGCTCACAACACATATTCAGATTGACATAAAGTTCCTTACATGAAAGAATAAGTAGGAATTAACTAAAAATTCCAAGAGGTAATGATGCTTGCGACAGTGACTGACAAGGGACAAGTAACCGTCCCAAAGAATATACGTGACCAGCTCCACATTGCGACCGGCAGCAAGCTCGATTTCGAGGTGGAGGAGGACGGTAGTCTGCGGGTGCGGGTGCTGGTACGCGGCTCCGACAACCTGTTCGGCTTGGTGCATCGCCCCGGAATCAAGCCACTCAGTATCAAGGCGATGGATGAAGGCATAGTCGCGGCGACAAAAGCGCGCAACCAACGTTCGCGCAAATGATCGCGCTTGACACCAACGTCCTGGTGCGGCTTGTCACCCGTGACAACGAGGCGCAGGCACAGCGCGCCAAGGCAGTGTTCGACGCACACGGGGAGGAACACGGTGGATTGTTCGTGTCCGACATCGTTCTGGCTGAATTGTGTTGGACGCTGTCGCGCAGCTACGCGCTGGAACGCACCGACATCGCGCGCACCGTGCGCGCCCTGCTCGACAACAGCAGCATCGCCTTCGAATCGCCGCTCGCCGTGCGCAATGCGCTGAACAGTTTTGAAACCACTGCTGCGAATTTTCCAGATTGCCTGATCGTAGCCAAAGCCAGCCACGCCGGTTGCAGCCACACGCTTACCTTCGACCAGCGCATGAAGTCGTTGCCCGACGTTCAGCTTCTTTAACGAGAGTGTGACGCCTGTCCGGTGCTGGAGGTTAAGTGATGGGGTGAAAGCTTGACTGGGGCGGTCTCCTCCCAAATTGTAACGGAGGAGTACGAAGGTATCTTAGCCCGGATGTTCTATGAATTCGCGTGCCCTTGCTGGTCTTTTGATTGATATGCACATGCTCGTTCAGGGACGAACCGAAGCGGTGGATGAAGGCCACCGCCCCAATCCTACGCGCCCATCGTGGTCAACGGCCCCCTGGTGATCGAAGGCCTCGTGGTCGGCCTGATCCGTGACGGCCGGACGCTGTGAAAGAAACCTGTGCACGTTACGGGAATTTGACGGTTACGGTTGACCTCGGCAACCAAACCTGGAGATACTCGCAATTGGGTGATTGAATTTCCTATCATTAACAGTGATGGCGATGGACATAACCGTTGATGGGCTGATGGAGCAGGCGCGACAGTTGTCGTTGGAAGAGCAGGCGATTCTTTCGGAGCGCCTGTATGAAATGTTGAGTCCGTCTGATCCAGAGTGGGAAGCCGGATGGATCGCGGAATGTCAGGACCGTGTGGCTGCGATCGAGCGCGGAGAGATGGATCTGCTTGATTCGGACGAGGTCATGGAACGGCTGCGGCGGAAACACGGTCTCAACCGTATCGATTTGCGGCAGGGTTAGACCGAGTATGAGATTGCAAGGCATGATGCCATGCGTATCAGCTACTAAGCCGCTCCAACCAAACACCCGGCTCACGGTGCTGTTGAAAGAACGAAACCACCAGCAACTCATCCGGACTTGGCAGATAAATGAGCGTGTAAGGAAACTTACGAAATAGCACCCGGCGGAACTCTTCTTCGATGCGCAAATGCCCAAAGGGATTACGAAGTGCAGACGCAACTGCCGCGTCAGCGGCACGGGCGAACTCAAAGCCAAGCCCCAGCGCCTTTGACTCGTACCAAGCCTGCGCTTCCAGAAGCTCTTGCTCTGCCTCTGGCCGAAGCACGACCAACATCAGGGTTTACTTTGAAATAATTTGGATCGAACCTGTTCCCATGGGACAGATGTGGAAGGGTCAGCACGGTGTGCAGCAGCGCGACGATGCAACTCAGCCTTTTGAGCTTGTGACAACTCAACGGTAGCTGATGCTTCCGCGGCAATGCTATCCCATATGTCTTCGACGAGCTGAATGCGCTCGGAGACGGACAGCTTCATGTATTCAGTAGTGGCGGCTGGAGTAGGCATGAACGTAGTATAAATAAAGGCCGACGTTTAAGGTAAGGGGGGGAGGCCAGATAAGCAGCACAATGCTACGACTATAGACCTGACCCCGCGCGTTTTCTTGGCATTGCTATTGGCCGGGGAGACGTGGTCGCGCAAGCCATGGAACGAAACGCCCTGCGGATAGACGAGACACCAAGGAGCCAATGTGAAGCTTAAAAGATGGATAGGAAATTCAATCGCACATTTGAGAGTATCTCCGGGTTTGGTAGTCGTAGTCAATCGTCAAACTCCAGTAGAACGATCCTGTTTGCAGTCGGAACTGTGGCTTGATCTATGCCTGTGGCAATCAAAATGGCCAACAGCCACCATTTTGATTGCCACAGGCACAAACCGCCCCTGACGAGCCCGCCGAAGTGGCTCGCTTCGGCATTGGCATTTGCTTACCAGGCGATGCGCTGATCGAATTCGTAGGTGGGTTCCGGTTCCGGCTGGACCAGTGGATCATTGCTGCCATGCCCCTCCATGATCGCCTCCCAAAGCGGTGGCCCTCGTGCGGGCGCCATTCGCAGTGGGGAGGTCGGTTCGCCGAGATGTGTAAGAATCTCCCACACCACCGGGGCTTAGATGATCAAGGCGATGGAAGCGCAAGCCGCGGGCGAGCGCTACCTGGCCGCGATGGGCATGCTGGCGGAATCCGGCAACGCCAAGACCATCGTGCTGCCGGCCGACATCCAGGAATCCTTGCGCGGCATACTCGGCCGCAGCAAGGAATAAGTCAGTCCGTCGCGGCACGGTGCCGCGCCATCATCCTGGCTGAGGTAAACAGCAAAATTCCCACCCCGGCGGATGTCCAGGCCATCGGCGTGAGCGTGCCGTCGTAGCTGATGCCAATCCAAGTACCCACCAGCAGCGCCGCCAGCATGGTAAAGAAACCCAGCAATGCCGCCGCCGCACCGGCCTGCTTCTGGAAAGGCGCTACCGCCCCGGACTGGGCGCAGGGAAAGTTGATGCCATGGGCACACATGGTCAGGAATTGGCAGCCCAACACCACTGCCCAGTGATGGACGCCTGCCAGTGTCAATGCGGCGAAAGTTACTCCGCCCATGAGTGACAAGGTAGTACCAGCCGCTAAGGTCGGTCCCAATCCGATCCGGCCCAATAGACGTCTACAGACGAGAGTTCCCATCAGATAACCCAGCACGCCGAAAGCAAAGCAGTAGCCGTAATATTCGGTCGGTACGCCGAGTACCCGGATCAACACAAAAGACGAACCGGAAATAAACACGAAAATCGAGGCATAGGAAAACGCACCGGGCAGGGTGTAGGCCCAGAAGGCAGGTGTGGCAAGGATCTTCCCATAGCCGCGGGCCAGATTGGTCAGCCGCGTGGCGGCGGGATCTTTGTGTACGTTGGTTTCTTCCAGCCAGCGCCATGCCGCCCATGCCAGCACCGCGCAGTACAGCGTGTGCACGCCAAACGCGGCGCGCCAGCCTAGGCTCACCTGCAAGTAGCCACCGACGATCGGCCCGAATAAGGGCGCCAGCGACAGCAGACTGCTGGCCTTGGCGATCATCCGCGCGCCATCCGCCGGAGCGTAGGCATCGCGAATGATGGCGCGCGCCACTACCGCCGCCGTGCAGCAGCCGGTGGCCTGGACAAAGCGTGCGACGACCAGCAGGGACAGGGATGGCGCCAGCGCGCAGGCGATGCTGGCAACCAGATAAGTCGCCAATCCTCCCATCAGTACCGGTTGGCGTCCGTAGCGATCGGACAGCGGACCGCTCACCAGTTGCGCCGTGCCGAAACCGATCACGAACAATGACAGCGTCTGCTGCACCGCTGCCGGGGTAGCGGAGAAATAGGTCGCCAGGTGCGGCAACGACGGCAAGTAAAGGTCGGTCGACAGCGGCTGCAGCATCAGGCAGCCGGTAATCAGCCAGAGCAGGGTGGTTGGAGACATGCGAGGGGACATGCGAGAGGGCATGTGTGTGCCCTAAGCCTTGTTGCGGATCAGGCGTCCCTTTTCCCTTTCCCAGTCGCGATCCTTCTCGGTTTCGCGCTTGTCGTACTGCTTTTTGCCGCGCGCCAGGCCGATGTCAAGCTTGATGCGGCCCTTGGCATAATGCAAATTGAGTGGCACCAGGGCATACCCGGCACGCTCGACCTTGCCGATGAGTTTACTGATTTCCGCGGCATGCATCAGCAGCTTGCGGGTTCTCACCGGATCGGGATGGATGTGGGTGGATGCGCTCAGTAGCGGGCTGATATGCGCGCCGATCAGATAGACCTCCTCATTCTTTAGCACCACATAGGCTTCCTTGATGTTGGCGCGCCCGGCGCGGATGGCTTTCACCTCCCAGCCTTCCAGCGCCAAGCCTGCTTCGAAGCGCTCCTCGATGAAATAGTCGTGAAAGGCTTTCTTGTTTTCGACGATGCTCATGGTCTCTGCTCAAGGTTTTGAGCGCACGGGTACAATGTCGCATTCTAACGCAGCGAAGCGCGATGGCCGTCGTCGAGAAATCCGTTTTGATGGAGCGCACCGCGGTGCAGATGTTCGAACTCGTCGACCGGGTCGAGGATTATCCGGAATTTCTACCCTGGTGCGGCGGTACGGAATTGATCGAACGGTCGGAATCCAGGACGGTGGCCCGCATCCACATCAATTATCACGGCGCCAAGGCAAATTTCTCGACAGAGAACGCCAAGGAGTTTCCGCACTGGATGAATATCCGCTTGCGCGATGGCCCTTTCCAGCGCATGGACGGCGGCTGGCGCTTCACCCCGCTGGGCGATAGCGCCTGCAAGGTCGAATTCCGACTGCACTACGAATTTTCCAGCAAGCTGCTGGAAAAGCTGCTGGGGCCGGTGTTCAATCACATTGCCGGCACTTTCGTCGAATCTTTCGTGAAGCGGGCACAATCCCTCTATGGCTGACATTCCAGACCCAGGCAGCAGCGAAGCAGGCCCGATCAGGGTGGAAGTACTTTACGCCTTGACGCAGCGCCAGGATTTAATTCGTCTGGAACTCCCGGCCGGGAGCACCATCCAGCAGGCTGTCGAAGCTTCCGGGCTGCTCCAGAAATACCCGGAGATCGATCTCACGAAAAACAAGCTGGGGATTTACGCCAAGCTGTGTAAAGCCGAAACAACTTTGCGCGACCGGGATCGCGTCGAGATATATCGTCCGCTGATTGCCGATCCGAAGGAAATTCGTCGGCAGCGGGCGGCGGCAGGCAAGGCGATGAAAAAAGGCGCTGGCGTGGAGGAATGAAATGGTCATTGGTCCCAATCAACCCGCTCCCAGCTCGACGGAGCCCCGCCCCCAACTTCGGCGGGGTCTCGCCCTCCAATTCGACGAGGGCCTCGCCCTCCAACTCGACGAGGGCCTCGCGTATAATGCGTTTTTGGTACTAAGGAAAGAAGATGCGAGTTCTCCACAAGGCGCTGACGTTTGACGACGTCCTGCTCATTCCCGCCCACTCGGCCATTCTGCCGCACGAAGTCAGCCTCGCCACGCAACTGACGCGCAAGATTAGTCTGCACCTGCCTTTGCTTTCCGCCGCCATGGACACGGTGACGGAATCCCGGCTGGCCATCACTCTGGCGCAGGAAGGCGGTATCGGCATCATCCACAAAAACCTCACCGCCAGGGCACAGGCAGCGGAAGTCGCCAAGGTCAAGCGTTTCGAGTCCGGCGTATTGAAAGATCCGATCACCATTCCGCCCACCATGTCGGTGCGCGAGGTGCTGGCATTGACGCGTTTGCATAAATTTTCCGGATTGCCGGTGGTAGAAGGAAAGCTAGTGGTCGGCATCGTCACCAACCGCGACTTGCGCTTCGAGACCAACCTCGACCAGCCGGTGAGAAATATCATGACGCCGCGCGAGCGGCTCATCACCGTCAAGGAAGGTGCTTCTCCCGACGAGGCCAAGGCCTTGATGCACAAGCACCGCTTGGAGCGCGTGCTGGTGATCAACAGCGAATTCGAACTGCGCGGCCTGGTCACGGTCAAGGATATCCTGAAGTCCTCCGAATATCCTTTTGCCTGCAAGGATGAACTCGGTCATCTGCGCGTCGGCGCCGCGATCGGCGTCGGCGCGGGTACCGAAGAACGCGCCACCCTGCTGGCCGAAGCCGGCGTCGACGTGCTGGTGGTGGACACTGCCCACGGACATTCGCAGGGCGTGTTGAAGCGGGTTGAGTGGGTCAGGAAGAATTTTCCGCTGGTCGAAGTCATCGGCGGCAACATCGCGACCGCATCCGCGGCGAAGGCGCTGGTCGATCATGGCGCCGACGGCGTCAAGGTCGGCATCGGTCCCGGTTCGATCTGCACCACGCGGATAGTCGCCGGCGTCGGCGTGCCGCAGATTACCGCCATCGACAATGTCGCCACCGCGCTCGCCGGAACAGGCGTGCCGCTGATTGCCGATGGCGGCATCCGCTTTTCCGGCGACATTTCCAAAGCCATCGCCGCCGGCGCCAACACCGTCATGCTGGGCGGCCTGTTCGCCGGCACCGAGGAGGCGCCGGGCGAGACCGTGCTGTACCAGGGCCGCTCGTATAAAGCCTACCGCGGCATGGGTAGCCTTGGAGCGATGAAGGATGGCGCCGCCGACCGCTATTTCCAGGACAGCGACGCCAATGTCGAAAAACTGGTGCCGGAAGGGATCGAAGGGCGCGTACCCTACAAGGGCCCGGTCAGCGCCGTGATCCACCAGCTAATGGGCGGGTTGCGCTCATCCATGGGCTACGTCGGCTGCATGACCATCGACGAGATGCGCGCCAAGGCCGAATTCGTCGAGATTACAGCGGCGGGTATCCGCGAATCCCATGTGCATGACGTGCAGATCACCAAGGAAGCACCCAACTATCACGTCGATTGACCGATCCAGCATCGGCAAGGGTGGCTGAGGCTGAATGCCGCCCTTGCCACTTTCAGGGATGGCGTATGACACATCAGGCACACCAGAAAATTCTCATCCTCGACTTCGGCGCCCAGTATTCCCAGTTGATCGCCCGGCGCGTGCGCGAACAGCAGGTGTATTGCGAGCTGCATCAGAACGACATAAGCGACGATTTCATCCGCGAGTTCAATCCGCAGGGGATCATACTTTCCGGCGGGCCCAGTTCCGTGACGGACGAGGAGACGCCGCGCGCCCCGGAACTTGCGTTTCGGCTGGGCGTGCCGGTGCTGGGCATTTGCTATGGCATGCAAACCATGGCCGCCCAACTCGGCGGCAAGGTCGAAAATGCCCAGAAACGCGAGTTCGGCTACGCCGAAGTTCGCGCGCGCGGCCATTCCAGGCTATTGGAGGGCATACAGGACCGTGTCGATGAGGAAGGCCATGGCTTGCTCGACGTCTGGATGAGCCATGGCGACAAAGTGACCGAAATTCCCCCGGGCTTCAAGCTGATCGCCGGCAACGCAGCCACTCCCATTGCCGGCATGGCCGACGAGGCACGCCGCTTTTATGCGGTGCAGTTTCATCCGGAAGTCACCCATACGCTGCGCGGCAAGGACATATTCACCCGCTTTTTGCGCGACATCTGCGGTTGCCGCGGCGACTGGAACATGCCGGACTACGCAGCGGAAGCCGTGGCTAAAGTGCGTCAGCAGGTCGGCCAGGAGGAAGTGATCCTGGGCCTCTCCGGCGGTGTCGATTCCAGCGTCGTGGCGGCACTGTTGCATCGCGCCATCGGCGATCAGCTGACCTGCGTATTCGTCGATAACGGCCTGCTGCGCTTGAACGAAGCCGAACAGGTGATGCAGACCTTTGCCCGCAACCTCGGCGTCAAGGTCATCCATGTCGATGCCAGCGACCAGTTCATGGGTCATCTTGACGGCGTGAGCGATCCGGAGCAGAAGCGCAAGATCATCGGCCGCGAATTCATCGAGGTGTTTCAGGCCGAAGCCGCCAAACTGCCGCAAGCCAAATGGCTGGCGCAGGGCACTATTTATCCCGATGTGATCGAGTCGGCCAGCGCCAAGGGCAAGAAGGCCCACACCATCAAAAGCCACCACAATGTCGGCGGGTTGCCCGACACCCTGCATCTCAAGCTGCTCGAACCGCTGCGCGAACTGTTCAAGGACGAGGTGCGGGAATTGGGCGTTGCCTTGGGCTTGCCGCACGAAATGGTGTACCGCCATCCCTTCCCTGGTCCGGGGCTGGGCGTGCGCATCCTCGGTGCAGTGAATCAGCAGTACGCCGATTTGCTACGCCGCGCCGACGCCATTTTTATCGACGAACTGCGCGCTGCGGACTGGTACGACAAGACCTCGCAGGCTTTCGCCGTATTCCTGCCGGTGAAATCGGTGGGAGTGATGGGCGACGGCCGCACCTACGAATACGTGGTGGCGCTGCGCGCCGTGCAAACTCAGGATTTCATGACGGCGCACTGGGCCGAATTGCCGCACAGTCTGCTAGGCAAGGTGTCAAACCGCATCATCAACGAAGTCCGCGGCATCAATCGGGTTGTATACGACATTTCAGGCAAGCCTCCTTCTACAATTGAATGGGAGTGATTGGCGTAAGAAACCACAATAATTCTTACGTTATATCAATCGGTTACAGAGTCCTATGAACTATCGGTCGCACATAGTAAACAGCGTGAATATTCCAGCTCACGCCCTTGAACCTTAGAGTAGTTTAGGGCTCTCACTGCGTGAGTCATCCAAAACCATCCCCGCGAATTTGACGGTAAATCTGACGGTAAATATTCGGCGCGACGCGGCTCGGAAAAATTTACCGTCACGCGGATTTGCGACCTGACGGTAAAAATACCGTCTGAAATCGTCTACAAGATATGGGCTTAAGGCTTCTGTAGCCGGCGATATCGAGTGACGGTAAAAGTGGCGATTTTGGCTGTTTTCAAAATGGTCCTGCCGATGCCGTCCCAAGCCGCTCGCGTGGCGACACGATCACGTGTGAGTTTGCCGAGTTCGTCGGTGTCGCTTTTGATCTGACCCAAGTAGTCGGCCTTGATCGCGCGCGTCTGCAACGAAGCGGACTAAGGCAAACAGCCCCGGCGTCTCCTGACGAGGTGGCTGACGTGATCGGTGCGTGGGGGGCGGGAGAGGCTCACCCTGACGTTGCGACACGCCGCTCAATAAAGTTGACGCTGGGCATCCTTGCGGCGTTGACAGTAAAAATGTCTGCTTGCCGCCGTGCGTGTTTGGCCAACGAGCGTGGGGTCCTGACGGTGGCCGATTCAGCGTCGGGGTCGTCGTCAAGGTCATGCGAGGACGTGACACAAGTAGGACTAGGTGCTACACTACGCCATGCCAAAAAAACCGTTGATGCGAGCTTTCAAGACGGCCTGGTTTACCAAGGCAGCGAGGAAGGCGCGCATCGGTGATCCGGCGTTGATTGCGGCGATTCGTGAGGTCATGCAGGGGCAGGCTGACGATCTGGGCGGAGGTGTGTTCAAGAAGCGGCTGAACAAGAACATGCACCGCTCGATCGTGCTGGCAAAGGGCGGGCGGCATTGGATCTTTGCCTATCTGTTTGCCAAGAAGGACCGCGCCAACATCGATGATGATGAGCTTGCTGATTTCAAGAAACTGGCGCAGGCCTATGGCCGCATGACGGACACCGAGTTGAGGGCCGCGCTGAAGCAGGGTGACTTACTGGAGCTATGCGATGAAGAGTAAAGCCAAGTTCAAGAGCGACGCCTTCGAGGCGATCCACAGCGCAGCCCAAGGGCTGCATCGCGCGGGGACCATCGACAAGGCGACCATGCGCGAATTTGACGAATCGTGTCTCACTGCGCCGTCGGTGATGCCTCCGAAGGAGATCAAGCGAATCCGCGAGGGGGCGCATGTCAGTCAACCTGTATTTGCGCGCTATCTGAACACTAGCGAGTCCACGGTACAGAAGTGGGAGGCCGGCACCAAGCGGCCCAG
>CAYHXK010000062.1:0-10892 GCA_964360125.1 uncultured Sterolibacterium sp. | reverse complement strand
CGGAAGCCAAGCGCACGGCGATGCAGTTGCGCCACCAACTGGCGGATCGGGATTATCAGGAAGTGGTCAATTACAGTTTTGTCGATGCCGCCTGGGAAAACGATTTCTACGCCAACGACGCCGCCATCGTGCTGGCCAACCCGATCGCCAGCCAGATGGGAGTGATGCGTTCCGGGCTGATCGGCGGCCTGGTCGGCACGCTGTCCGCCAACCTCAAGCGCCACACCCGGCGCGTGCGGGTATTCGAGGTCGGTCGCTGCTTCATGCGCGATGCCGCCGCCCAACCGGTCGCCGGCTTCCAGCAACCGCTGCGCGTTGCCGCGCTGTGCGCCGGCCCGGCCGTGCCCGATCAATGGGGCATGGAAACCCGCAACGTCGATTTTTTCGACCTCAAGGCCGACGTCGAATCCTTGTTCCCACCGCACGCCCTGCGCTTCGAGAAACTGGCGCATCCGGCGCTGCACCCCGGCCGCGCCGCCAGCATCGTGCTGGACGACAAGACCATCGGCCTGATCGGCGAACTGCATCCGCAGTGGGTGCAAAAATACGAACTGGCCAATCTGGGCAACCTCGCCCCGGTGGTATGCGAAATCGAACTCGAGGCGCTGGCAAGTCAACCCCTGCCACGCTACCGGGAAGTCTCGCGCTACCCTTCGGTGGTGCGCGACCTGGCACTGCTGGTGGCCCACGACCAGCCGCTGCAAGCGCTCCTTGACGCCCTGCGCGCGGCGGCGCCCGCCATCGTCAACGACATCGAACTGTTCGACGTGTATCAGGGCAAAGGCATCGAAAAAAACCAAAAAAGCCTTGCATTCCACATAGTTATGCAAGATACTGAAAAAACTTTGGCGGACAACGAAGCGGATATGGCGATCCAGCAGTTGATCGATATTGCAGTCAAACAATTCGCCGCAGCACTGCGCACATAATAATTCGCAAACAGAAATTCAGGGGAAACGCATGACACTGACCAAAGCTGAACTCGCCGATCTGTTGTTTGAAAAAGTTGGTTTGAACAAACGGGAAGCCAAGGACATGGTGGAAAGATTCTTCGAGGAAATCCGCGGCGCCCTGGAAAATGGCGACAGCGTAAAACTTTCCAGCTTCGGCAACTTTCAACTGCGCGACAAACCCCAGCGGCCGGGCCGCAATCCGAAAACGGGCGAGGAAATCCCGATCACCGCCCGCCGCGTCGTGACTTTTCACGCCAGCCAGAAACTAAAGGTGGCCGTGGAAAACCTCAAGCTCGACAGCAATGGCAACGTCAGACAGTAAAGACATCCTGCCGCCGATCCCTGCCAAACGCTATTTCACGATTGGAGAGGTCAGCGAGCTGTGCGGCGTCAAGCCGCACGTATTGCGCTACTGGGAGCAGGAATTCACTCAACTCAGGCCGGTCAAGCGCCGCGGTAACCGGCGCTATTACCAGCACCACGAAGTTCTGCTGGTGCGCCGCATCCGCGAACTGCTGTATCAGGAAGGGTTTACCATCAGCGGCGCCCGCCATCGTCTGGATGAGCCGACCAGCAAAGCTCCGCCACGCGCAATGCCCGAGCTGCCTGCCGGCACCCTGTCGCTGCGCGCCGAACTCGCCAGCATCCTCGAATACCTGCGCGCCTAGGCAACACCAGCCAACCCAACAGCGCCAGATTCGCGCAGCCGCGCGATGCTACCACGGTGCGATCTGGTATAATTTCATCAAGTCGGGGCGTAGCGCAGCCTGGTAGCGCACTTGCATGGGGTGCAAGGGGTCGAGTGTTCGAATCACTCCGTCCCGACCAGTAATAGCAAGGCCGTTGGTGGTAGTAGTCACTAACGGCTTTTTCATTTTTTGCCTTCCGGGTATACGTCAGGGTATACGGACGAAGATGCTATATCGACCGCCGAAATGCAAAAAACCCCGATAGGCTAACCGCAGTATCGGCAACGCCGAATGTGGTTATCGGCCACCAACTGACCATCGGCGGAGCCGACCAGCGAGCGCGCCCGCCGGCGCGGAAGCGACCCACGACACCTTGCGCGCAGCGCCTAGATAAAAACTGAACGCAGCGAACTGATATAGCTTTTGTCCGGGGAAGGGCGCAAGACATAACAGACCATTACCCGAACCCGCAGGGCGCGAAGCGGTAGGCCAATGGGGCGTGCTTGCTAAGCCAGCTTGGCCTACTTTGGGTAATGCGCGGTTATGTTGAATCGCTGGCGATTTACCCCGGCCCGGCTGGCCGACACGCCCCGGCATCGCAGCCGTCCGCTTTACCGCAGGTAAGCGGCGGCGGGCCACGAAGTGCAGGCCGGCGAGCGGCACCCTGGCGTAGCCGCTGGAGCCGTGGGCGGCTTCATTGCCGACGGCGCAGGCGGCGGGGAGTACGCGCGCAAGCTGGCCGAGACCAAAAGTCGGCGCTGGCGACACGGCGATTACCGAAGGCACAAAGCCGTGACGCGGCTTTATCGCGTGACGGCGTGGTTCAGTACGTGATGCGGTAGCGACGGCGCGGGGCTTGCGGGGTTGATTGCAAGACCCGTGACGGAGCGGGCAGAAGGCTTGCGGCGTAGATTCAAAATGACAACGGCCACTCGATGGTGGCCGCTGGGCTGCTCGATCAATGTTCCGATTCGGCAGGTTGTGTCGCCAGGGTTGCCCCCGTTCGACGGACGGCTTGCACCGTAAGCGATACGATCATAGCAGGGCATCGTCCATCGCTTGAGATACAGTTCTCCAAAGATACCCAATACGGTATACTTGTCCCATGAGTTCCCCATCCCGCCAAGAGCGTCCGCTGCACTGGATTGGTTCCGCCAAGCGCGATCTTCTGGATTTTCCCGGCGAGGTGGTTGGCGACTTCGGCTACGCCTTGGGTGTTGTGCAGTTGGGTGGGCAGCCGCCGGCGGCAAAGCCCTGGAAGGGCGAGGGGTCGGGGGTATTCGAGTTGGTCGAGGATCATCGTGGTGACACCTACCGGGTGGCCTATACGGTGCGGTTCGCGAAAGCGGTGTATGTGCTGCATTGCTTCCAGAAGAAATCGCCGTCCGGTATCCGTACCGCCAAGACCGACGTCGACCTGATTCATGAACGATTGAAGTTGGCTCGCAATGACTACGAGGTGCACTATGGCAAAGAAGACTGAACTGGTGGAGGTGGGCACGGGTGACGTGTTCAAGGATCTCGGCTTTGCCGATGCCGATGAGCGCAAGTTGCGCACGCAACTGGCGATGCGCATCAACGATCTGGTCAAGGAGCGCAAGCTCACCCAGATGGCCGTCGCCGAGATTTTCGGCATCCCCCAGCCGCATATTTCCGAACTGCGGAATTACAAGCTCAGCCGGTTCTCGTCCGAACGCCTGCTGCACTTCATCACCCAGCTTGACCAGGACGTGGAGATCGTGATTCGCCCCAAGGCGGCGAATCATGCGGCGGGCTTGGTGTCGGTGTTGGTGGCGGCCTGAGTTCGGGCGGCCTTGCGGCGCGGGTTCAATGTGACGATGTTGTCGTCGCCGTGCATCAGTAATTCGAGCCGTTCGCCGAGCAGCCGCCAGGCTTCGCGCTTTTCGGCATCGTAGCTGTGGCGCTGATAGGTACGTTTGACGCGGCTTTCCTCGGTGTGGTTCAGGCATTTCTCGGCGACTTCGGGCAGCACGCCCAGCGCGGTCATCAGGGTGGCGCCGGTGCGGCGCAGGTCGTGGGGCGTCCATTTGCCGCCGGGTAGCGACAGGGCGTTGGTATAGGCCGAACGACGGGACATCGGGGTGGCGTCAGCCCGTTGGCGGTCGCCAAGTTGCTTGGTGACGGTCTTGACGCAGACATGCTCGCTGTCGTCGCGATTGGGGAAGCACCATTGGCTGGTCCCGTTGATGGCTTGCAGGGCGGCGAAGTGGCGCTGGGCGAAGTCGGACAGGTGGATGGTGTGGGGTCGGCCGTTCTTGCTGTTGTCGGCGGGGATGAACCATTCGCGGGCATCGAGGCGCACATGCTGCCATTCGGCGCGCAGCAGTTCGCCGATGCGGCAGCCGGTGGCGAGTGCCAGCCAGAGCGCGGCTTCGGTGGTTTTGAGGAGGCCGGCCGAGGGAACCTGCCGGTGCAAGGCGCGGATTTCGTCATCGCTGAGAACCCTGTCGCGCTCGACATCCTTGCCACCGATCTTGGCCTTGCGAATGGCCGCCGTGGGGTCGGCTTCGATGATGTCGCGGTCGACGGCGAAGCGGAACATCTGGCGGATCAGCGAGAAGATCAGCTTGGCCATGCGGGTGACGCCGCGCGCGAGGAGGGCGTCGGTCACGGCGGTGACGTGGCCCTTGCGCACGTCCTCGACGGCCAGCGCGCCGATGAGCGGCAGCACGTCTTTCTCGAACATGCGGCGGATTTCCTTGCCCTGATCCTTGCGGCGGATGAGTTCGACGGTGGCCCAGCGTTCGAACAGGTCGGTGACGGGAATGCGGGCTTTCAGCGCCTGCAACTCGACCAGGCGGGCATGCTCGGTCGCGACCGCTTCGGCGACTTCCGCCTGCTTCCGCAGCCGGGCCACCAGGTTGCGGTCCAGCGGGTCGTCGCCGTTATTGACGCTGGTCCGGTATTCGTCGCGCTTCTCCCTGATGGCCTTGAGGCTCTTGTCCGGCCATGTGCCGCATACGATCTGGCGAATCTTGTCCTTGGAACGGTAGCGGTATTCGAACTGGACGATGATCTTCCCCCTGCGCTCCCTGACCTTGCCGGTCAGCCCGCCGCCATCGATCAACCGGGAGCCGATGTCGCCCAGCTTCAGTGCTTCCAGCGCCTTCTGCGAGAGGTTCGTCATTCCGCCTGCCTCCAGATCACGTCAAAAAACTGCCCCATACATTGCCCCATACAAAAGGGCTGGCTTCTGCTGGATTATATAGGACGTGGCTGGAATGGCAAAGTCAATTAACGATATGAAAACAAAAGACAATAGCACTCGTCTTGGGATTCGCTGGACGTGCTTGGAAGACGGTTCACCTTTATGGGGTGCAAGGGGTAGAGTGTTCGAATCACTCCGTCCCGACCAGTAATACCAAGGGTTTCCGCCAACAGGCCGAAGCCCTTTTTCTTTGTTTTTGACTTCAGGGGATGCAGGATGGGGAAACTGTAAGCGCGCGCGCTGACTTCGCCGTGTCAGGCGCCATAAGCCATTTTCAGCTTGGCCCGCATATCGAGCGTCTGGCCGTCCATGACCTGTCCGCCGACGCGGAGCTCGCCACCTATGGCTCGGACAATCTCGGCAGCGCGACGCGCTGCGAGTAATGGGCCGCCATTTCCGACAGTGCCTTGGGTCGATGCGACCAGACCATCGGTTGAACTCACGCCCCCATGGATGTCGATCTCTGCGACCTTCCGCCCATCCTTCCAAATCTCCGCATAGATCGGGAGAAGTTCAGGCACGTTTGCGCTCGCTTCCCGCGTCGCAGTCAGGGTTACGCGCTCTCCTTCAACAGTTTCCTTGGACTCGCTGGGAGGTGCACTGGAAGGGTTGGCGAATGTCTGCGTTGCGTCCGCGTGGGTTAGGCTTTGTTCGCTGCCTGACGCCGAAGTGGGTACGGCAATGAGCGGCTGCAGAGGCTGGCTGGTGGATGATGAAACAAGCATGGCGTTGCGGAGCCCGTGTCGATACTTGACCGAGAGTCAGCACAGTCCATGCCAGCCTTGTGTTTCTTTGTTTATTCAATAGGATAATTGATATTACTGAAGCTGAAATTCGGCAAATAATGCCGCGCCAGCGGCAAATAACGGCAAATAACATCATGGAAGTTGGCGCTTGTTTACTTCAACAGCGGATGATCCCTGGGCAGTTGCTTCGAATACCAGATCGAAAGTTTATGGCGCAAGGATTTTTCGGCGACCTGATCCTCCGGCAGGGCTTGAATGACTTTATCGTGAACCAGCAGCCTGTAGATGTATAGCAGTTTCTCGCTCGCCGAATCAGTTGCTTCAAACTCTACCACGCCTCGCCCCTCCGCATACTTCACGCCCGCGAGTAGCGCTTCTTTAAACAATGCTGTTTCATTTTTCAGTTTCTTCATGGTGTTCCCCGCCATCTCTGGCCTGTGCTAAGTGGCCGGCCAGAGCGCCTCACAAAGAGTGCGCCGCGGATCGGCGGCTGCGATCCCCCGGCACACGTCGCCGAAGCGGGCACGCAGACGCCCGATCTCGGTGGCATGTTCGGCCATCTCGTTCCATACGGCGAGCTTGTCGATCACGCGTTTGAGCGATCGTCCGCTGCGTTCGTAAAACGCGCCCGTGTCCTTTGCGGCTTCCGCAAATATATTCATCGCCGCCTTTTCTATGCGGGCGCCGTCCTGCGGCGCGAGATCGACCAACACGCCGACATAGTCGGCGCCCCACTGCAAGCGGGTGGCGGGTCCCTGGCTGGTCTGGTAGGCGCGCTCAAGCCAGTTCAACGCGTCGGCCGTACGCCCACGCTTGAGCGCATTGACGCCGAGCTTGCTCATCAGGTAATACGGCGAATGGCTTTTCTTCAGGTTCGCCAGCAACAGCGCATCGCTCTCCTGCCATAACCCTGCCTCGCCCAGCAGGTGCGCCACGCTGGTGATGACGGCCTGGCGTTCGTAGCCATTGCGGATTTCAACATCCATGCGCCGTGCCATCGCCCTGACTTCAGCGAGTAGCGGCGCCGGCAACGATACATGCACTGTCTTGTCGGGAATATCCAGCCGCGCCAAGTCGACGCGGGCGTTCAAGGCTCCCGTTCGGTCCGCGCGGGATAACTGCGGATCGCGCTGCAGCCGGATCAGCGCCGCTTCGTAATCGTTCACCAACTGGGTGCGCGCAGCGTCTGCCGCCTCGCCCAATGCCCGAACGATGGGCTTGGCGCCCTCGATGAGGATATCTGCGTGCAGGCGCGTGGCATCGGGATTGCGGAGTACGTTTAGCAGCCGCTCGCGCAGCTCCGGCGGAGCTTTGGCGATGTTGGCGGCGGGATCCGCCTCTCGTGCCTTGAGTGACTTGAGCCATAATCGGGTTGACGCCTCCGGGCTGGCGGCTAGGCTCCGTTGCGCCAGATCGCCGAGGACGGCGGCACGCTGCTCGCGCGGGACCAGCTGCGCTTCATCGGTGTCCCAGGAGTAAAACGCCAGCGCCAGCCACTCACTCGCGGACAATGTCTTGCCGGCTTGCGCATCGGCCAGAACCGCCCTGGCCGGCCGGCCTCCGGCCAAGCCCGCCTGCAAGGCGCCTATCACCCGGGTCGCGTCAGCCTCGCCCGGCAGACGGGTAATCTCTGTTCCGTTGGGCGCAAACAAAATCAGCGTTGGATAACCGACCACTTTAAAGCGGCTGCCGAGTTTTTGCGCGCCCGGCATGTCGCCGTCCAGATACACCGGCACCACGGCGCGCGTAAGCGCAACGAAATCCTGGCGGTTGAACAAGGTAGCCTTCAACTGATTGCAAGGCGGACACCATGCCGCCCCCCAGTACAGCAACAGCGGCTTGGACGCCACGCTAGCCTGGGCAAAAGCCGCATCGACGGCGGTCTCGCTTTCGCCGGCGACCCAGGCAACGCCGCCAGCCTGCGCGTGCATCCCCCTATCCTTGCCGGCGGCAAGTACCGGAGCAAGCTGAAACAGGGCAGCGCCGAGCACCGCAGTTTTTACGAGGCATAGCAGCCGCTTCGACAGGTGTGTTGGCATGGTTTTATCCGTCATTATCCGGAACCTTGCGGCGCCGGGCAGGAACGCTTGAAGTTCGCGCCCTTGCGATACAGCATAGGGTGAATGTACCAGGATGCGCCGATGTTTCCACCGTGGTTTCGGAAATCTCGCCGATGAGGATGAGTTTGCTCACGTCGGCAGGTTGCAGCGGGAAAGCGATGGCATTCGGGCGCGCAACCCGAAGTATCCTCAACCTGTGTATCCCAGTCAAATGCGGCAGCGCCGGCGCAAGCAAGCTTTGCGGGGGTCGAGGCCAAAGCCCACTGGTCTGCTGCCGATCGAACGATATTGATCGCCGCATTTGCCATCATCGGCTGCGCCTGTCGCGCATGGAATAAACTCTCGCCTTAAAACGTCTATGAGTCATAGCGATGCAATTGCATGGCAACGTAACCGCGCGTAACCGCGTGACTGGAGTTTCTCATTCTGACCTCGCTGCTGCATACCCGCACTTTGAAGGCACGTATCGCCGAGGCCCGTCCGCGCCTGTATCGGCTCGCCTATACCTGGTGCCACGACGCCTGCCTGGCCGACGATCTGGCGCAGGAGGCGCTCATCAAGGGGCTTAGATCGGCGCATCAACTGAAGGACGCATTGGTGCTGGAGGCGTGGCTCTTCAGCATACTCAACAATTGCTGGCGCGATCATTTGCGGCGCCTGCATCCGCTGGCGGACATCGAGGAACTCATGGAATTGCCCGCAGAGGGTCCAACGCCGGAACAGCATCACGCCGAGAGCGAACTGGTGGGTCGTGTGCGCCGCGCAGTGGCGGCACTGCCCCTGGGTCAGCGCCAGGCCGTCACGCTGGTGGATCTGGAGGAGATGTCGTACAGCGCCGCGGCCCAAGCGCTGGGCGTTCCCGTCGGCACCGTGATGAGCCGCCTGAGCCGGGCGCGGATGGCGCTGCGCGATCTGCTGCAGGAAGCGCCCGCGTCGATGCATGCTTCGGTGCAATTATTGACGCCGAAGTCGAGGAGCGGGTGATGAGCGATATCTCCGAAAATGAATTGAATGCATTTGCCGACGGCCAGTTGAGCACCACGGATCGCGCCCGGATACTGGAAGCGTTGGGCCGCGACCCAGAGCTGCAGACACGCATGGCCGAGATCCAGCAGACTCGGAACTTGCTGCGCCTTGCCTACCAGCACCCGCCGCTGCCGCCGCGCGCGAGTGCGACGGCGTATTCGTGGCAAAAGCAAATGCTCGCCGCCACGGTTCTGGTTTGCGTCGGCATCGTCACGGGCTGGCTGTCGCACAACCTGGCAGGCTATGACGGCTTTTCGACCCTGCAGACCGCCCGTACGCCCAGAGGCGTGGTGATCCAGGTGAGCGAGGCCGATCCGGCCAAGTGGCAGATGGCGCTGATCAATGCCCTCAATGTGCGCAAGGCCTACGGCGACTTGCCGGTTGGAGTGGAAATCGTCGCCTATGGACCCGGGCTGAAGATGCTGGGCGAGGATTCGACAGTGGCTGCAGGCCTCGATGAAGCCAGGAAACATGGGGTGAAGCTGCTGGCCTGCGGCAACACCATGAACATGACAGGCACCAGGCGCGATCAGCTCAACCACGGGGTGGAGGTAGTACCGGCGGGAATCGTGGAAATCATGGAGCGGCAACAGGAGGGTTACGCTTACGTGCGGCCCTGACAAGAACCTGCATAAACCTTGCAGACCACCAGGATACTGATCAATCAATGCGGCGTCAGGTATCGCGCCCAGCTACTCTCCATGCCGTCGAAGCAAGCCTTGTAGTCCGCTGTCGCCTTGATCGTCTCGGTAATGCCGCTATAGTCGAGCGAGATGCGCACAGGCTTTCCGGCAAAAGCGCCCTCGCAGAATTCGTACCCCACTTCCCCATGCAGATCGTATTGCCGGAAGCTGTGCAGCCCGCCGTTGTAATGGTGCAGATTGATGAAGGTACGCACAGGCCTTAGCGGCGCCCAAGGCAATGTCATCGAGCCGAAGTCACGCACCAGCCTGCCGTTCTGGTAAACATTCACCTCGACAATATGCAGGTTTTCCGGCTTGGCCGCATCGCGGCGCACGTAGGACAGCAGGCGGCCGCTGCTGGCGTCGTAGTAGCGCGTATCCACAAAACCATAGCCCGCGGCGGCGGCGCCGGAGTAGTTGTCCGTCTTCTCCTGGGTGCGAATCTCGCGCTGCGAAATCTGCTGTTGGTGCAGGGCGTAGACTTTGCGATGAAATTCCTCGGGGCTGACGCTGCCCGCCCAGGCCGGCGCGGGGCATATCAGAACAGAAGCATATACGATGATGAACTTGCGCAACTGATTGCTTCTCCCCTATTTCGTTACCCCGCCGATGGCGCTACGCTCGGACCAATTGCTCTCGGGCAGAAACTCCGCCTGATCGGAAATTTCCTGTGCTTCCGATACCCGTCCCAGTGCTTGCAGGATGGCGGCTTTCAGCACCAGCGAGCTGCGATTGTCCGCATCGAGGGCCAACCCGGCATCGACCACCGCCAGCGCATGCTGATGCTGCCCGGCCATGAAGTAGCAGATCGCCAGGTTGTGATAAGCCTTCTGGTAGCTCGGATCGAGCTGGATCGCGGTGGAGAAATGCGTGGCAGCGATGCCTAGCCGATTTTGCTTGGCATGCACCACGCCCAGGTCATCGTGGGCTTCCGCATTGCCCGCATCGAGCTCGACGGCACGCGTCAGATCCCGTTCCGCTTCCTGCAAATTTCCCCGCCAGATATTGCGCACGCCACGCTTGGTGAATGCCACCGAACTGTCCGGGTGGCGCGCGATGTAGACGCTCAGATCGGCAATGCCTTCATCCACCAACCCCATGCGTCCATACGCCATGCCGCGGCCAAAGTAGGCATTGTCCTGGGCGTCATCCAGGGCCAGGGCGCTGCTGTAGTCGGCCAGCGCGCGGTGAAAGTCGTTGAGGAGTACGTAAGCATCGCCCCGCTCCACATGGTTCCGGGCGATTCCGGGTGTTGCGGCGATGACTCGATCCAGCCGTGCCAGTGTCTCCTCCACTTGCACCCGGGTCATTTCCGCAGCCCGCGCCGGAGCGAACGACGCCAGCACCAGCAAGAGTATCGGCAATACTCGGTTCATCCGTTCACCCCCTGAGGATAGCTGCAAAGTAGACGCAATCCATGGCTGGTTTATTCCCCGCTGCAGAGAATAATGTTTTTGCCCGTGTTGATGAATGCTGAACCCTCCTGGATCCTTGCGGACCCGTCAA
>CAYHXK010000061.1:0-10933 GCA_964360125.1 uncultured Sterolibacterium sp. | reverse complement strand
TATCCGCGCCGCTTGGCGTTACCCTGCGTCAGCCGCAAGTACTGGCTTTGTTGGCCGCCTGCTTCCTGATGTCGGCGGCGCATGGTCCACTGTATGTCTTCTATTCGATTCATCTGGTCGACCACGGTTACGGCAAGACTCTGGTGGGAGGGCTGTGGGCGCTCGGCGTAGTGGCCGAGATACTGATATTCCTGCTCATGCCCAAGCTGCTGCGGCGCTATTCGCTGCGTACGATACTGCTGGCAAGTTTCGCCTGTGCCGTTGTGCGTTTCCTGATGATCGGCTGGGGCGTCGAATTTTTATCCCTGCTGCTGCTGGCCCAGCTGCTCCATGGCGCCACCTTCGGCGCATATCATGCAGCGGCTGTGGCGTCCCTGCATCGCTGGTTTCCAGCATTGCAACAGGCACGCGCCCAGGCGCTCTATGGCAGCGTGTCGTTCGGGGCCGGCGGCATGCTCGGCGGCCTGCTGAGCGGCCAGACCTGGGATGTTTTCGGCGCCGGCTGGACTTACAGCCTCGGCGCACTCTTCGCTCTGGCCGGACTGCTGCTGGTGTGGTACGGCATGCGCAAGGAATTGCCGGCGGTTGCTGCAGTGTCGGCAAGCGGATGAGTGGCCCGATAACCTTAGCAGCAATGTATTACTGGTGAGGCTATGCAATAATTCGCCATCTCAAGTTCTTCTGTTCGGACCCGATCCATGCTGCGTACGCTTTACGATAAATTGTGGGAAAGCCATATCGTCCACCAGGAGGAGGATGGCACGGTGCTGCTCTATATCGATCGCCATCTGGTGCATGAGGTGACCAGCCCGCAAGCCTACGAGGGCCTCAAGCTGGCCGGACGCAAGCTGTGGCGCGCCGATTCAATTGTCGCCACAGCCGACCACAATACCCCGACACAGGGCTGGGAGAAGGGCATCGAGGGCATCCAGGATGCGGTGTCGCGCCTGCAAATCGAGACGCTGGACAGCAATATCCGTGCGTTCGGCGCGCTTTCCTACTTCCCTTTTCGCGATCCACGCCAGGGTATCGTGCATGTCATCGGCCCGGAGCAGGGCGCGACGCTGCCGGGCATGACGGTCGTCTGCGGCGACTCGCATACCAGCACCCATGGAGCCTTTGCCTGCCTGGCGCACGGTATCGGCACCTCCGAAGTCGAACACGTGATGGCGACGCAGTGCCTGCTGCAGAAAAAATCCAAGAGCATGCTGGTGCTGGTCACTGGACAACTCGGCAAAGGCGTATCGGCCAAGGACCTCGCGCTGGCCTTGATCGGGCGGATCGGTACCGCCGGCGGCACCGGTTACGCCATCGAATTCGCCGGCGGCGCCATCCGCGGATTGTCCATGGAAGGCCGCATGACCCTGTGCAACATGGCCATCGAGGCCGGCGCGCGCGCCGGCATGGTGGCGGTCGACGAGGTCACCATCGATTATCTGCAGGGCCGGCCGTTCGCGCCGCGCGAAGACCAGTGGCAAAGCGCAGTCGCCTATTGGCGCACGCTGAACAGCGATGCCGGCGCGCAATTCGATGCCACTGTCGAACTCGATGCCGGCCGACTCCAGCCCCAGGTTACCTGGGGCACCTCGCCGGAGATGGTGGCCGGCATCGACGGCGCCGTGCCGGCGCCCGAGGATTTCACCGATCCGGTCAAGCGCGAAGGCGTCGAGCGCGCCCTGCGGTACATGGGCCTGACGCCGCGCACGCCGCTGACGCAGGTGAAGATCGACAAGGTGTTCATCGGTTCCTGCACCAATTCGCGCATCGAGGACTTGCGCGCCGCCGCCGGCATCGCGCGGGGGCGCCAGGTTGCCGACACCGTCAAGCTGGCGCTGGTGGTGCCGGGCTCCGGCCTGGTCAAGCGACAGGCCGAAGCCGAGGGTCTCGACAAGATTTTCACCGCCGCCGGTTTCGAATGGCGCCAGCCGGGCTGTTCGATGTGCCTGGCGATGAATGCCGACCGGCTGGAGCCGGGCGAACGCTGCGCCTCGACCTCGAATCGCAACTTCGAAGGCCGCCAGGGCAACGGCGGCCGCACCCATCTGCTCAGTCCGCAGATGGCGGCGGCGGCGGCGATTGCCGGGCATTTCGCGGACGTGCGCGAACTTTTATAGCAGGTGGCATGGGGACAGGTATGACGAGACTGACGAGCATATTTCAAGGAGAGTGATCGTGCATAAAATGAGTCTGTTTGCGGTAGTGATTTTCGCGGTGATGTTGAGCGCTTGCAACACCGTCAAGGGTATCGGCCAGGATATCGAGAAGGGTGGCGAAGCGATCCAGAAAGCCACCAAGTAATGCGCAAGTTCAGCCTGCTCGATGGACTGGTGGCGCCGCTGGATCGCGCCAACGTGGACACCGATGCCATCATCCCGAAGCAATTCTTGAAGTCGATCAAGAGGAGCGGCTTCGGCCCCAACCTGTTCGACGAGTGGCGCTATCTGGACCACGGCGAGCCGGGCATGGATAACGCCAAGCGTTCGACGAATCCCAACTTCGTACTTAATCAGCCGCGTTACCAGGGTGCTTCCATCCTGTTGACGCGCGACAACTTCGGCTGCGGCAGTTCGCGCGAACATGCGCCCTGGGCGCTCGAGGACTTCGGCCTGCGGGCGCTGATCGGCACCAGCTTTGCCGATATTTTCTTCAACAACTGCTTCAAGAACGGCCTACTGCCGATCCGTTTGCCGAAGCCGGAGGTGGATCAACTGTTTGCCCAGACGCTGTCGCAGCCGGGTTACCGGCTGCGTATCGATCTGAAGGCCCAGACCGTGACGCGACCCGACGGCAAGGCATTGCACTTTGAGGTGGAAGCCTTCCGCAAACACTGTTTGCTGGACGGCCTGGATGAGATCGGCCTGACCCTGTGCCATGCCGACAAGATCCGCGAATACGAAGCCAGGCGGCGCATCGAGCAGCCATGGCTGTTTATAAATGGTGAGGCGTTAGGCGTGAGGGGTGAGGGGTGAGGAGTTAATTTCCCCCATTCAATATGCCTTACTCCTCACGCCTCATCCCTAACGAAATAAACATGAAAATCTGCGTTCTTCCCGGTGACGGCATCGGACCGGAAATCACCGCCCAGGCGGTGCGTGTGCTGAAGGCTGTCGGTCACGAAGGCTTGCGGTTCGAGATGGAACATGCGCCAGTCGGCGGCGCCGGCTATCGCGCGCTCGGCCATCCGCTGCCGGAAAGCACCCTGAAGCTGGCGCGGGAATCCGACGCCATCCTGTTCGGCGCGGTCGGCGATTTCAGCCTCGACACGCTGCCCCGTGAGCTACGCCCGGAGCAAGCGATACTCGGCCTGCGCAAGGAACTCAACTTGTTCGCCAACTTTCGCCCGGCGCTGGTATACCCCGAACTGGTGCAGGCCTCCCCGCTCAAGCCGGAGGTGGTGGCGGGTCTGGATATCCTGATCATCCGCGAGCTCACCGGCGATATCTACTTTGGCCAGCCGCGCGGCATCCGCAGGCTGGCCAATGGCGAGCGCGAAGGCTTCGATACCATGCGTTACTCGGAAAGCGAAATCCGCCGCGTCGCGCATGTCGGTTTCCAGGCGGCGCAGAAGCGCAGCAGGCGGTTGTGCTCGGTAGACAAGGCCAACGTGCTCGACACCATGCAATTGTGGCGTGAAGTAGTCATCGAAGTGGCCAGCGAGTACCCGGAAATCGAATTGACGCATATGTATGTCGATAACGCGGCGATGCAACTCCTGAAGAATCCCAAGCAGTTCGATGTGATCGTTACCGGCAACATGTTCGGCGATATCCTTTCCGACGAAGCCTCGATGCTGACCGGCTCGATCGGCATGCTGCCGTCGGCATCGCTCAATGAGCACGGTTTCGGTCTATATGAACCCATCCACGGCTCGGCGCCGGACATCGCAGGCAAGAATATTGCCAATCCGCTGGCGACGATACTTTCGGCGGCAATGATGTTGCGGTACTCCTTCAATCAGTTCGAAGCCGCAGCTCGTATTGAATCGGCAGTCAAGCGCGTTCTGGCGCAGGGCTTCAGGACCGGCGACATTTTCGAGCCGGGCGCCAGAAAGGTCGGCACCATCGAAATGGGCGACGCGGTGCTTGCGGCGCTGTCCCACGGGGACTCCCTTCGGCCATCCCACGGGGATTCCCTTCGGTCATGATTTTTTAAAGTGGAAAGAGTCTGAAAATGAAGCGAGTAGGTATTGTTGGTTGGCGTGGCATGGTCGGCTCGGTGCTGCTGCAGCGCATGCGCGAGGAAAACGATTTCGCCCTGATCGATCCGGTGTTCTTCACCACTTCCAATGTTGGCGGAAAGACTCCCAGCCTCGGCCCGAAGCTTAGCAAGGATGTGCCGCCGCTCATGGATGCCAGGAGCATCGATGCGCTGCGCGGAATGGACATCATTATTTCCTGCCAGGGCGGCGACTACACCACCGAGATATTTCCCAAGCTGCGCGCCCTCGGCTGGAATGGTTTCTGGATCGATGCCGCGTCGACACTGCGCATGAAGGACGATGCGGTGATTATCCTTGACCCGGTGAACCGGAAAGTCATCGACAGCGCCCTGGCGAAGGGCGTGAAAAACTATATTGGCGGCAACTGCACGGTATCCTTGATGCTGATGGCCTTGGGCGGCCTGCTCGAGGCCGGGTTGGTGGAGTGGCTGACTTCCATGACCTATCAGGCCGCGTCAGGCGCCGGGGCGCAAAACATGCGCGAACTGCTGCAGCAGATGGGCGAGGTGCATCGGGTGGCCCAGCCCCTGCTCGACGACCCGGCTTCGGCCATACTCGACATCGACCGCGAAGTGGCCGGCATCCTGCGCGAAGATGGGTTCCCCACGGCGAATTTCGGCGTGCCGCTGGCGGGTTCGCTGATTCCATGGATCGACAAGGATCTCGGCAACGGGCAGAGTCGCGAGGAGTGGAAATGTCAGGCAGAATCGAACAAGATTCTCGGTCTCGGCGCAAACCCGATCCCCATGGATAGTCTTTGCGTGCGCATCGGCGCAATGCGTTGCCATTCGCAGGCATTGACCATCAAACTAAAGCAAGATGTTCCCTTGGCCGATATCGAAGCGATCCTCGCTGCCCACAACGATTGGGTCAAAGTGGTCCCCAACCAGCGCGAGGCGACTTTGCTGCAACTCACCCCGACAGCCGTTACGGGGTCGCTGATGACGCCTGTCGGCCGGTTGCGCAAGCTGGCGATGGGAGCGGAATACCTGTCGGCATTCACGGTCGGGGATCAGTTGCTATGGGGAGCGGCCGAGCCGCTCCGGCGCATGCTGCGCATCCTGCTGGAGCGGTCATAGGGGACACCAGAAAAATATGTGCTAATGTGATGATAAGGTTTAGCTTGCATAGCTAACTTCATGATGTTATGTTATTTGTTCTGGAACTATTCCCGTGAGGGCGGTACGGTGGGTAATACGTCTCTGACTTCTCTGCGAAAACGCCTCAAGACTTCAGTGATAACGCTGGCGCTGCTGGCATTGCCGCTGGGGGTCAACGCAGCCGGCTTGGGCAAGGTGACAGTGCTCTCGGCACTCGGCCAGCCTTTGCGCGCGGAGATCGATATTACCGCCAGCCGCGAAGAACTCTTATCGCTGTCGGCGCGGGTCGCGACGCCGAATACGTTCAAACAGGCCGGCATCGAATATTCCCAGGCGCTGGCTGGCGTTCGCATCGCCGTGGAAAAACGCACGGATGGCCAGCCGTTCCTGAGCATGCAATCGGACCGGCCATTCAACGAGCCCTTCCTCGATTTGTTGGTGGAGATGGACTGGACTGCCGGTCGGCTGGTACGCGAATATACTTTCCTGCTCGATCCCCTCGATATGCTGCAGAAACCGGCAGCAGCCATGGCGGCGCCGGTCGCTGTTCCGGAAGTCAGGCGCGAGGCGCCGGCTGCCGCCGCCGTTCCTGCCCCAGTCCCGGCGGTTGTTGCCAAGCAGCCGGACATGCCGGTCGCCGGACCATCCGCCGCATCACCGGGCGAGCAGCCAAGAACTCCCCGTCCTGAAATGAAAGTGATACGCGACCCCGCTGGTGTGCAACGCATCGTGAAGGTCGAACCAAGCCAGGAAAAGCCGGCGCAGGAAGCTGCCACCAGACTGGTGAAGTACGGCGATACCCTCAGCCAGATCGCCAGCGAATCCAAGCCGGAAGGGGTCAGTCTCGACCAAATGCTGGTGGCGCTATTCCTCGGTAATCAGGAAGCGTTCGAAGGCAATGTAAATCGCCTAAAGGCCGGGAAGATCATCTCCATCCCTGACCGTGGTGCAGCGGCTGCCGTGAAAGCGGATGAGGCAAGGATCACCATCCGTGCGCATGCTGCGGATTTTAACGCCTATCGCAGAAAGCTTGCTGCTGCCGTGGAAGGGGCGGTTGCGCAGCAGGAAGAAGCGCCCAAGCGCGCCGCCAGCGGCAGGATCCAACCCAAGGTCGAGGACAAGGCGCCAGCTCCCGCGCCCGGCAAAGACAAGCTTGAAGTTTCCAGATCCGAAGCGGCCCAAACTGCCGCCGGCAAGGCTGGGCCGGGCAGAATGGCAGCAATCGAGGAAACCCTGATTGCTCGCGAAAAGGCGCTCAAGGAGGCCAACAGCCGCATTGCCGAATTGGAGAAAAATCTCCGGGACCTGAGAAATCTGGTCGAGCTCAAGAGCCAGGGCATGGCCGACTTGCAGAAGCAGGCGCAAAAGCCTGCCGCGCCCGTGGCAGAGGAAAAGAAGGCTGCACCTCCACCCGTGTCGGAGAAGCCTGCCGCCAAGGCGCCTGAAGCGACTGTCCAGCCGGCTCGGCCAGCTGCGCCAGCACCTGCCCCTGCCCCTGTGCTCCCCGCGCAGACCGATAAGAAACCTCTCCCGCCGCCCCGCCTCCCCAACCGGAGCCCGGTTTTGTCGACCAAAGCCCGGAGATAGTATATGGCGGAGTGGCCATCCTCGCCTTGCTGCTCGGCTACTTCGGCTATTCACGTTGGCGCAAGCAGCGTCAGGTCGGAGAGCAGGCTGAGTCTTCCGCAGCCAACGCCAGCGATCTTTCCGATCGATCGGCTTTTGCCCTCAGCGGCGGACAGTTGGTCGATACCGACAATCTACTGGCCCCGACAGATTTCAGCAGCCAGTCCAACATGGGTGGGAGCGGGAGCAATGCGGGCGTGGATCCGATTGCCGAGGCGGATGTCTATATGGCTTATGGCCGGGACGTCCAGGCCGAGGAAATACTCATCGATGCGCTCAAATCGGATCCGACGCGCAATGCGATTCATCTCAAGCTGCTCGAGATTTACGTTGCCCGTAAAAGCATTAAGCAGGCTGAAGCGATTGCCACGGACCTCCACACCCAGACCGGCGGTGTCGGTAGCGATTGGGAAAAAGCGGCCCAACTGGGGCGGCAGATCGACCCCGACAATCCTTTGTATGGCGCCAGGATGGAGGCGGCAACGGAATTCGATGCCGATTCCGCGTTGATGTTGTCGACTCCAACGGAGTTGGGAGCCGGCGCCACTATGGAGGGATTGGAAAGTATTGAGGAAGATGTGATCGCGGCGGATGCTGTTGAAAAATCCACCGATATCCCGCCGGTGCATGAAGACTTTACCGAGTCGCTCGATTTTGAACTCGACTTGGCTGCCGATGCGCAGAAACCAAGACCCAGCGACACGGAGGCGGCGCCGGATATGTCTTCTGCGCCGCCGCGGGATGATCTGTCCGCATCGCTCGATATCGATCTGGCTCTGGACGCCGCAGCTTCCGCAACTCCTGCCGCCATGGAGCCTGTCACGACGCTGACCACGGAAGAACCCTCCGCATCGCTTGAACTTGATATCGATCTTGACCTCGACAGTGGAGCGCCGCAGCCGGTCGTCAAGGACATGGCCGCTGCCGACGATTCTATGATGCAGCAGGGCGTTGCCCGCGAGACGTCCGATGAGATGAATTTCGACTTTGACCTGGGCGGCGGCAAACCTGTTGAATCGCCTGCACTACCTCAAGTTGATGAAGGCAACATGATAGATTTCGATCTCAATCTCCCCGCGCCCGCCACCACGCAGCCGGCGACAGAGAGCGAGGACTTGGCGTCGATCGACCTGGAAATCGGCGAACCCGTTGCAGCAGGAACTGCGCAGTCTTTCGACCTGTCATCGATCAGCCTGGAACTTGACGGGTCCTCCGCACCACCAGCAACGCCTGAACCGGCCGATGCCGCAGACCAGGAGGTGGCGACCAAGTACGAATTGGCGCTGGCTTACGAAGAGATGGGCGATAAAGAGGGGGCGCGTGAATTGTTGCAGGAAGTCATCAACGAAGGTAATGCCGAGCAGCAGGAAGCCGCCCGTAGCAAGCTCGCACAACTCGAAAGATAACCCCGAGGGGCGCCCCATGGCGCCCGTCAGTTTCCACGACTTCAGCCGCCCGTGATACTGAATCCCGCCAGCCTGCTGTTTGCATGGCTGGCTTTAGCCCTGGCCATGCAATGGTTGCCCCTGCCGGCATTGTTGGCTGTAACGGTATTGGTAATCCCGCTCGCCTGGCTATTCTCCCGCAACAGATTGTTGATTTTGCTGCGCCGTACGCGTTGGTTGCTGTTGTCGATTGCCTTGGTTTTCGCGCTGGCAACTCCCGGTGTCGCCTTGCCGGGGACGTCCGGCATGCTGGGGCTTACCCACGAGGGCATCCTCCTGGCGGCGACACATGTTCTGCGTCTGACGCTACTGCTGGCTCTGCTGGCTTTGCTGTTGCAGCATCTCGGCAATCAGGCACTGGTGTCGGGGCTTTATCTGCTGCTCCGGCCGTTCGGTGGAAGTCTCGGCAGCAGCAGGCTGGCGCTGCGCCTGCTGCTGGTTCTGGAATACCTCGAGAACGGCAGCGGCGCCCGGCAAGGGCATTGGCGGGACTGGCTGAATCCTCCGGACAAGTTCGCGGAATACCCACCGCTCCAGTTGGCGGTCGCGCCGTTCACCGGCATTGATTACTTCGTCATGGCCTTGACACTGCTTGGCTTATGCGGAGTGTGGGGGTTTTGGGGAATTACGACATGATGAGGATCGCGCTGGGCATCGAGTATGACGGCGCAGCCTTTCACGGTTGGCAGTCGCAACCGCACGGCAATACCATCCAGGATGCGCTGGAACGCGCCTTGGCTGAAGTCGCCGGAGAAAGCGTTCGGGTAAATTGCGCCGGACGCACCGATGCCGGCGTCCATGCCCTGGCGCAGGTGGCGCACTTCGACACTGCCGCAGTACGTCCGCAACAGGCCTGGGTGCGAGGCGCCAATGCCCATCTGCCGGATTCGGTGGCGGTGCGCTGGGCACAGCCGGTGGATGCGGCATTCCATGCGCGCTATTCGGCGCTTTCTCGCAGCTACCGCTATGTGCTTTACAACCATGCGGTGCGCCCGGCGATCAACTTTGGCCGTGTCGGCTGGTATCACCGGCCGCTGGACATCGACGCGATGCAGCGGGCTGCGCGATTATTGCTCGGCGAACAGGATTTTTCCGCCTTTCGCGCTGCCGAGTGTCAAGCCAGATCGCCTCTGAAGAAGCTGTATCAGGCCGATGTGGCGCGTCATGGCGACCTGCTGATATTCGAGTTTCGCGCCAGCGCCTTTCTGCAGCACATGGTGCGCAACATCGTTGGCGCACTGGTTGTCATAGGGTGCGCCAGGCAGCCGCCGGAGTGGATCGCCGCCTTGATTGCCGGCCGCGATCGCACGCGTGCAGCGCCTACTTTCTCGCCGGCCGGGCTGTATTTCGCCGGCGTCGAATACGAGGCTCACTGGCGCTTGCCGGAAACGAGCCGTATGATCTTCCCTTCCATCTTGCTATAGGGGGAATTGTGCTTAAGACGGCCAATCGCACCCGCATTAAAATCTGCGGCATCACTCGTGAACAGGACTTGCGCGCTGCCGTCGATCACGGTGCCGATGCGCTCGGCTTCATCTTCTATCCGCCCAGCCCGCGCTTCCTGGCGACCGGGCGCGCGGCTCAACTGGTCCGCGGCGTGCCGCCCTTCGTGACCACGGTCGGCTTGTTCGTCAACGCCGAGCCTGCCCTGGTGCATCGGGTGTTGGAAAGCGTGCCGCTGCAATTGCTGCAATTCCATGGGGATGAGGATGCGGCTTATTGCGGACAATTCGGATTGCCCTATATCAAGGCGGCGCGCGTTCGGCCCGGCCTCGATTTGGTAGAATACGCAGCCGCGTTTCCGCGGGCGTCCGGACTATTGCTCGACGCCTATGTCGAAGGCTACGGCGGGGGCGGCCGGACTTTCGACTGGAACCTGGTTCCACGCGATTTGCCGCTGCCGGCGATCCTCTCGGGCGGACTCGATGCCGACAATGTAACCGCGGCGATAGGCGCCGTGCGGCCATGGGCGGTGGATGTCAGCAGCGGCGTGGAAAGCGCCAAGGGCGTCAAGGACGCGACGAAGATCGCCGCGTTCATCACAGGAGTGCGTAATGCAGATGTTTGAAGGAATCTATCAGCAGCCCGATGCCAGTGGCCACTTCGGCCGCTATGGTGGCAGCTTCGTGGCCGAGACGCTCAAGCCGGCGCTCGACGAGCTGCGCATCGCTTATGACGACGCCAAAAAAGACCCGGCTTTCCGCGCCGAATTCGAATACGACCTGAAGCATTACGTCGGACGCCCTTCTCCGATCTATCATGCCAAGCGCTGGTCGGAAATGCTCGGCGGTGCGCAACTCTATCTCAAGCGCGAGGACCTCAACCACACCGGCGCGCACAAGGTGAATAACTGCATCGGCCAGGCCTTGCTGGCGCGCCGCATGGGCAAGCCGCGCGTCATTGCCGAAACCGGCGCCGGGCAGCATGGCGTCGCCACCGCCACCGTGGCGGCGCGTTACGGCATGGAGTGCGTGGTCTACATGGGTAGCGAGGATATCCGGCGCCAGGCGGCCAACGTCTATCGCATGAAGCTGCTCGGCGCC
>CAYHXK010000060.1:9475-10983 GCA_964360125.1 uncultured Sterolibacterium sp. | reverse complement strand
CGACGACCTGCGTGTTGGGATCGGCGCAGTAGGGACACTTCATTTCACACCCAATCAGCCATATACCGGAAAACGCTTGCACAACTCACCCACCTTGTTGCGCACGCCGGTGATGGCGGCATCGTCGCCGGGTGCATCGAGCACGTCGGCGATCAGGTGTGCGACCTGCTCGGCCTCGATCTCGGAAAATCCGCGCGTGGTCATCGCCGGCGTGCCGAGGCGGATGCCGGAGGTCACGAAGGGTTTTTGCGGGTCGTTGGGGATGGCGTTCTTGTTGACCGTCATGTGCGCTTTGCCCAGAGCCGCCTCGGCATCCTTGCCGGTGATGTGCTTGGCGCACAGGTCGACCAGGAACATATGCGACTCGGTGCGCCCGGAGACGATGCGCAGGCCGCGCGAGCTCAGCACCTTGGCCATCACCTGGGCGTTCTCGATAACCTGCTCCTGGTAGTTCTTGAACTCGGGGGCCATCGCCTCCTTGAAGGCCACGGCTTTGGCGGCGATCACGTGCATCAGCGGGCCGCCCTGCAGGCCCGGGAAAATCCCCGAGTTGATGGCCTTTTCGTGCTCCGCCTTCATCAGGATCAAGCCGCCGCGCGGGCCGCGCAGGGTCTTGTGGGTGGTCGAGGTCACGACATCGGCGTGGGGAACCGGATTCGGGTAGAAGCCTGCAGCGACCAGGCCGGCGTAGTGCGCCATGTCCACCATGAAAATAGCGCCGACCTTCTTCGCCACTTTGGCGAAGCGTTCGAAATCGATGCGCAGGGAATACGCCGAAGCCCCGGCGATGATCAGCTTGGGCTTGTGTTCCTGCGCCAGCCGCTCCATCTCGGCATAGTCGATCTCTTCCTTCTGGTTCAGGCCGTAAGGCACGACGTTGAACCACTTGCCGGACATGTTGACCGGCGAGCCATGCGTCAGGTGCCCGCCCATCGCCAGATTCATCCCCAGGATGGTGTCGCCCGGCTTGAGAAACGCCATGAACGCGGCCTGATTCGCCTGGGAGCCGGAATGCGGCTGTACATTGGCGGCTTCGGCGCCGAACAGCTTCTTGGCGCGCTGGATCGCCAGCGTCTCGGCGAGGTCGACATATTCGCATCCACCGTAATAACGCTTGCCGGGATAACCTTCGGCATACTTGTTGGTGAGCTGCGAACCCTGCGCTTCCAGCACCGCGTAGGAGACGTAGTTCTCTGAAGCGATCAGTTCGATGTGATCTTCCTGACGGCGATTCTCGGACTGGATTGCCTGCCACAGTTCGGCATCGACCTTGGCGATGGTTTTTTGTTTGGAAAACATGGCGGCGAAGGTAGGTGATGGGGGAGCCGGTGATTTTACCACTTTGAGCCGGCGCCACCCCAAATTCGGGGGATGCTGAGCGCCCGGCCGAATCAGAACAGGCCCTGGCCCGGCTACCTCTTCGGGTCACCTCTCCGGGTGATCGAGATAGTTACGCCCTCTGGGCTCCTACAGTTCGTCCAGAGTCGCCTCCAGATGGCGCCGGTCGG
>CAYHXK010000060.1:0-9375 GCA_964360125.1 uncultured Sterolibacterium sp. | reverse complement strand
CGCCCTCTGGGCTCCTACAGTTCGTCCAGAGTCGCCTCCAGATGGCGCCGGTCGGCCCACAACAGCACGCGCCAGCCATCGGCATGCCGCTCCAGCCAGTTGAGGGCGGCATTGGGCACCACGAAGTCGCGCTTGGCTTGCAGCCTTCGGCCGGTGGCGTGGCGATACAGGATGTCGAGTACGCCACCGTGGGTCACCACCAGTATCGTTTCGCCGATATGGCGGCGAGCGAGTGCTTCGAAGCCGTCCAGCACCCGACGCGCAAAATCCACCAGGCTTTCGCCGCCATCGTAAGCGTATTCCGGGTCGCGCTCGGCATGGCGCAGACTGGCCTGGGGATGGCGTATCCGGGCTTCCTCGGCGGTCAATGCTTGGAGGATGCCGTAATGCCGTTCGCGCAGCGCAATGTCGATGCAGAGCGGCAATCCATGATGTTGCGCCAGTTGCTCGGCGGTCTGGTGCGCGCGCAATAAATCGCTGCTGTAGAGGGCGGAAAATTCATGCCCGGCTATGCCATGCGCGGCAGCGCGAGCCTGGAGCAGGCCGGCGGGGTTGAGCGGGAGATCCATCTGCCCATGGACGCGGCGTTCGGCGTTCCAGTCGGTTTCGCCGTGACGAATCAGGCAGAGGCGGGTATTGGTCGGGTGCATTGGCGATTTGGGAATAAGTCATCAGCCGCATTGAGTTCCTTGCCCCGCGAGCGGGGACTTCGCGATATTATCCAATTTCTGGAAAAACTTGTCGGTTCCGGTTTATCCTTGCGCCTGCCTTGCAGGTGGGCCATTGCCGGAATTTGCCAGATCTTGGCTGCCTTGGCAGGGCACATGCGATTTTTCCAACAATCGGGACGCCACCCCGCAGGAGCCTGGCTGATGAATTCACTGTTGCAATTCTCGCGGCTGATCGACGCCCTCAACGAGCGCATCGGCCGCGGCATCTACTGGCTGATACTCGCCGCCGTGCTGGTGAGCTCCATCAACGCCAGCGTCCGCAAGGCCTTCGATATGAGTTCGAACGCCTTTCTGGAAATGCAGTGGTACATGTTTTCCGCCGTCTTTCTGCTCGGCGCGGGCTACACCCTGCTGCGCCAGGAGCATATCCGCATCGACGTGATCTACGGCAAGTTTTCCCGCCGCACCCAGGTCTGGATCGATATTTTCGGCACGCTGTTCTTCCTGCTGCCGATGTGCCTGATATTCCTGTACCTCTCCTGGCCGTTCTTCCTGCATTCCATCCAGTCGGGCGAAATCTCGGCAAACGCCGGCGGCCTGATTCTCTGGCCGGTCAAGGCGCTGATGCCGCTGGGCTTCCTGCTGCTGACGTTGCAAGGCATATCCGAACTGATCAAGCGCATCGCCTTCCAGATGGGCCTGGTCTCCGATCCGGGGGAGAAAAAGCAGGACAAGTCGGCCGAGGAGGAGCTCGCCGAAGCCATCAAGGCGCACCTGGTCGCCCCCGAAGTCGTCGATACGGTGGCGGCTTACGACAACATGCGCTCGGACGAGCGCGGAGGGAATGCCAAATGACCGCCTTCCTCATCGCCAACATGGCGCCGATCATTTTCGCTTCGCTGGTCATCTTCCTGCTGTTGGGCTACCCGGTCGCCTTCTCGCTGGCCGCCAACGGCATCGTCTTCGGCCTGATCGGCATCGAGCTCGGCATGTTGCCGCCGGAATTGTTCCGCGCACTGCCGGAGCGGGTGTACGGGGTGATGAGCAACGAGACACTGCTGGCGATCCCATTCTTCACCTTCATGGGATTGATCCTCGAACGCTCGGGCATGGCCGAGGACCTGCTCGACACCATCGGCCAGCTGTTCGGCCCGATCCGCGGCGGCCTCGCCTATGCGGTGGTCTTGGTCGGCGCCATGCTCGCCGCCACAACAGGCGTGGTCGCCGCCTCGGTGATCTCGATGGGCCTGATCTCGCTGCCGATCATGATGCGCTACGGCTATGACAAGCGACTCGCCTCGGGCGTGATCGCCGCCTCCGGCACCCTGGCGCAGATCATTCCGCCCTCGCTGGTGCTGATCATCATGGCCGACCAGCTCGGCAAGTCGGTCGGCGACATGTACAAGGGCGCCTTCATCCCCGGTTTCACCCTCGCCGGCCTGTACCTTGTCTACATCCTTGGCATCACGCTGATCAAGCCGAAATGGGCGCCGGCCCTGCCGATCGAGGCGCGCACCTTCCGCGAGACCAGCGGCAGCAGCGGCGCCGTTTCGCTGCTGATACTGACCGCCATTTCGACGGCGGCGGCGGTGTATTTCGCCATGACTTACAACCCCGAGTCGCCGCTCGACGAACGTATCGTCAGCTCGATGTCGGTCGGCATCGGCATCGCCTTCGCCGCGGCGGTACTCAACCGCATCACCAAAATGCACCTGCTCTCGCGCATGGCGGAGAAAGTCACCTTCGTGCTGATTCCGCCGCTGGCGCTGATCTTCCTGGTGCTCGGCACCATTTTCCTCGGCATCGCCACGCCCACCGAGGGCGGCGCGATGGGGGCGGCCGGCGCCCTGATCATGGCGCTGGCGAAAAGGCGCCTGTCCTGGAAGCTGCTGCGCCAGGCGATGGACAGCACCGCCAAGCTGACCACTTTCGTCGTCTTCATCCTGGTCGGCGCGCGCGTCTTCAGCCTGACCTTCTACGCCGTGGATGGCCACGTCTGGGTCGAGCATCTGCTGCAAGGCCTACCCGGCGGACAGGTCGGCTTCCTGATCGTGGTCAACATCCTGGTGTTCCTGCTGGCCTTCTTCCTCGACTTCTTCGAACTGGCATTCATCGTCGTGCCGCTGCTCGGACCGGTGGCGGAAAAACTCGGCATCGATCCGATCTGGTTCGGCGTGCTGCTGGCGGTCAACATGCAGACTTCCTTCATGCATCCACCCTTCGGCTTCGCCCTGTTCTACCTGCGCTCGGTGGCGCCGTCGAGCGTAAAAACCACGGAGATCTACTGGGGCGCGGTGCCCTTCGTGCTGATCCAGATCATCATGGTCGGGCTGCTGATCGCCTTCCCGCAACTGGTCACGTCGGGACTGGACAAGGAAGTGCTGCAGGACTCATCCCGGGTCAATATCATGGCGCCGCAAGATGAAAACGCCGCTCAGGATGCGCCCGCTGGGCCCCCCGGCGACGGTAGTCCGGGCGAAGCTCAGACGTTCCCCGGACAGCCCGCCGCGGACGACGATCTGGCCAAGGCTCTCAACAAGGCCATGAATCAGGGGGACGGTGGTGCGACAGACGACGATCCCGCCAAGGCACTGGAAAAGGCGCTGAAGAAGTAGTTCCATCATCCTCGAAAAAACAAACCCCGCCGTAGCGGGGTTTGTTTTTTGCGCCGGCGCCAAACTGGCTTCCGGCTTGCTGCCCGGCCTTACTTCTTCTTCGGCGCGGGTGCGGCTTTCTGCTGTCCGGCGCGCACGGTGGCGGCGACGAAGTTGTCGAAACGCCCCTCGGCGACGCTGAACCATTCGATCTGCTCGTCGCGGAATTTCTTCCACGGCGCATATACCTTGGCAAACTTGGGATTCTTCGCCGCGGTTTCATCGTACAGTTCCAGCGCCGCCTTGTAGCAGGCCGCCATGATCTCGTTGGAGAACGGGCGTAACTGCGTGCCGCCGCCCACCAAGCGCTTGAGTGCCGGCGGGTTCTTCACGTCGTAACTGGCCTGCATGGCGGTGTTGGCTTCCCAACAGGCCGTTTCGAGAATCGCCTGATATTCTTTCGGCAGCTTGGCCCACTCGCCCATGTTGACGTACACGGACAACTGCGGACCGCCTTCCCACCAACCCGGGTAGTAGTAGTACTTGGCGACCTTGTGGAAGCCGAGCTTCTCGTCGTCGTAGGGGCCGACCCATTCGGCGGCATCGATGGTGCCCTTCTCCAGCGCCGTGTAGATGTCGCCGCCGGGGATCTGCTGCGGCACCACGCCGAGCTTGGCCAGCACCTGGCCGGCAAAGCCGCCGATGCGGAACTTGAGGCCCTTGAGGTCGGCTACGGTCTTGATCTCCTTGCGGAACCAGCCGCCCATATGGGCGCCGGTGTTGCCGGCCGGGATGTTGTAGATGTTGTAGTCCTTGAAGAACTCCCGCATCAGCGGCAAGCCGCCGCCCTCGTACATCCAGGCGGTCTGCTGGCGGCTGTTGAGGCCGAAGGGAATGGCGGTGTCGAAAGCGAAAGTGGGATCCTTGCCGACGTAATAATAGCTCGCCGAATGACCGCACTGCACCGTGCCGTCCTTGACCGCGTCGAGCACGCCGAAACCGGGGACGATCTCGCCGGCGGCGAACACCTGGATCTGGAACTTGCCGCCGGTGGCCGCGGCCACGCGCTTGGCCACCACATCGGCGGCGCCGAAGATGGTGTCCAGGCTCTTCGGAAAACTGGAAGTCATGCGCCATTTGACCTCGGGCGCTTGCGCCAGGGCCGCCGCCGACATCGTGGCGGCGCCTGCGCCGGCCAGGCCGATACCGGCTGTCTTGAGGAATTTACGTCTTTCCATGCAACGTCTCCTTGATAATAGGTTTTGCTACGTCGAGCCGTCGAGGGGCGGCGCTTTCTCATATCCCGGCAAGGGGATAGTCGGGAGATAGTACACTAAAAAGCATGTTGCCGTGGGGGGAACCTTGCCTGGTTCTAGTGTCGCGGGCTGGCTATTCCTTAACCAGTCGTGCGTCAATTCCCCGCCACCGTCATGCGCTCCACCAGGATCGAGCCGACCTGCTTGGAACCGCGCACCAGCACATCCTTGCCGATGGCGGCGATGCCCTGGAACATTTCGCGCAGATTCCCGGCGATGGTGATCTCCTGCACCGGGTAGGCGATCTCGCCCTTTTCCACCCAATAGCCGGCGGCGCCGCGCGAATAATCGCCGGTCACATAATTGATGCCCTGGCCGAGCAGCTCGGTCACCAGCAGTCCCGTGTCCATCTCGCGCAACAGTCCTTGAAAATCCAGCCGGCCGGGATGGACGATCAGGTTGTGGCTGCCGCCGGCGTTGCCGGTGGTCGGCATGCCGAGCTTGCGCGCCGAGTAGGTGGACAGGAAATAGCCTTGCAGCACGCCGTCGGCCACCACCTCGCGGTCCTGCGTCGCCACGCCATCGTCGTCGAACGGGCTGCTGGCCATGGCGTCGCGCAGATGCGGGCGCTCGCTGATGCGCACGTGTGCTGGAAAAATCCGCTGGCCGAGGCTGTCGAGCAGGAATGAAGACTTGCGATACAGCGCGCCGCCGCTGACGGCATGCACGAAACTGCCGATCAGGCCCGCCGCCAGCGGCGCCTCGAACAGCACCGGCGCCTGCCGCGTCTTCAGGCGTTTTGCGCCCAGCCGGGACAAGGCGCGGCGCGCGGCATAGTCGCCGATGGCCCGCGGCGTCGCCAGTTCGGCCGGATTGCGGGCGGAAGAATACCAGTCGTCGCGCTGCATCGCGGCGCCCGCGCCGGCGATCACCGCGCAGGAAATATAGTGGCGGGTGGTGGGGAACCCGTCCATGAAACCGAGGCTGTTGGCGGAGATGAACTGCGACTGCTGCACCGAGACGCTGGCGCCTTCGGAATTCTTCACCAACGGGCTGACGGCAAATGCCGCTTGCTCGCAGCGGCGCGCGATGGCGATGGCCTCCTCGACGGGCAGCGCCCAGGGATGGTAGAGATCCAGATCCATCGATTTCCTTGCCAGCAGTTGCGCATCGGGCAGCCCGGCGCATGGATCGGCGGCGGTGAAACGGGCGATCGACAGGGCTGCTTCCACCGTGGCGCGCAAGGCCTGCGGCGAAAAATCCGAAGTACTGGCATGGCCGCGTTGCTGGCCGACATAGACGCTGACGCCGATGCCCTTGTCGCGGTTGTATTCGATGGTCTCGACTTCGCTCTTGCGCACCGTCACCGACTGGCCGAAGGCTTCCGAGACATCGGTCTCGCACGCCGTGGCGCCGTGTATGCGGGCATGACGCAAGACATCCGCCGCGAATTGGCGCAGTGTTTCCTGGGAGTAACTGAATTCCAAAGCTGACATGGGGGCGGGTCCGTAGCAAAGCTATAATGATACCCGTGGAACCTCCTAAAAAACCCGACCAGTCCAACCAAACCGACGAAGCCAGCAAGGATTTCGACGGACCCAGCAAGTCTCAGAGGAAACGCGACTCGACCGCGTTGCAGAAACTCGGCGCAGCGCTGGTGGAATTGTCCGCCGAGCGCCTGGCAAAAATCGCCATGACCGATTCCTTGCGCGCCGCCGTGTGCGATGCCCGCGGCATCGTCAAACACGAGGCGCGCCGCCGCCAGATGCAGTACATCGGCAAGTTGATGCGCTCCACCGATGCGCAGCCGATCCAGGCCGCGCTGGATGCGATCGCCGGCATTTCGTCTGCCGAGAACGCCCGCATGCACCGGCTCGAACGGCTGCGTGCGCAACTGCTGGAAAACGAGGCTGTGGCGCTGGCGGAGATACTCGCCGCCCACCCTGCCGCCGACGTGCAACAACTGCGCCAGTTGCGCCGCAACGCCCTCAAGGAAAAAGAGATGAACAAGCCGCCGCGCGCCTTCCGCGAAATTTTCCATGTCCTGAAAACGCTTGCGGAGGCGACACCAAATGAATGAACAACTGATCATCGGCCTGGTCTCCATCTCCGACCGCGCCGCCAGCGGCGTCTACCAGGACCAGGGCCTCCCGGCGCTGCGGGAATGGTTTGACGCCGCCCTGACCACGCCCTGGAAAATGGAGACGCGGCTGATTCCCGACGAACAGGCGGAAATCGAAAAAACCCTGATCGAGCTGTGCGACATAGCCGGCTGCCACCTGGTGCTGACCACCGGCGGCACCGGCCCGGCACAACGCGATGTGACGCCCGAGGCCACGCTGGCGGTGGCGCACAAGCCGATGCCGGGCTTCGGCGAGGAGATGCGGCGGATCAGCCTGCATTTCGTGCCGACCGCCATTCTCTCGCGCCAGGTCGGCGCGATCCGGGGAAGCACGCTGATACTCAACCTGCCGGGACAGCCGAAAGCCATCAAGGAAACCCTGGAAGGGCTCAAGGATGCCGACGGCAAGTCGCTGGTGACGGGCATTTTCGCCGCCGTGCCTTATTGCATCGACCTGATCGGCGGGCCTTACGTCGAGACCAACGAGGCAGTGATCAAAGCCTTCCGGCCGAAGTCCGCGCTGCGATCGAAGTAGGTTTTGATTCTAAAAACGGTGTTTCACCGCAAAGGGCGCAAAGGACGCGGAGGCATTAAAATGCTTTTGCAAAATATCCGATTAACCTACAGATGATGAAGCGCAACAATTAACCAAATTATTGTTTTCCTTCGCGTCCTTTGCGCCCTTTGCGGTTCAAAAGCTTTTCCCAAGCGCCCTCTGGGGCATAAATCATTTCCCCAGCGCCAACCACTGCGTCAGCAGCGCGGCGCCCCAGGCCACGCCGAAACCGGTGATGTCGCTGGCCACCGCTCCCAGGCCGCCGCTGCAATTGGCGGCGGACAGATCGACGTGCAGCCACGGCGCCTCATGGGTAAAGCGCTTGAGGAAGCGCGCCGCCAGGATGTGGTCGGCGCCGCCCTCCAGCATGCATTGCTTGATGTCGGCGACCTTGCTATCGAGCCCGGTCTCGTAGTCTTCATCCATCGGAAACACGCAAACGCGCTCCCCCGACCGGCGTCCCGCGTCTATCGCCAGTCCAGCCAGGGTATCGTTGCTGGCGAAGACGCCGGAATACCGATTACCCAATGCGGTCGTCATGCTGCCGGTGAGCGTGGCGAAATCGATCAGCAGGTCGGGCTTATTGTTTTTCCCGCGCGACGCCAGCGTCAGCGTGTCGGCCAGCACCATGCGGCCCTCGGCATCGGTATGCACGATCTCGATGCTGGTGCCGTCGAGTGCCGTGACGATGTCGTTCTGCTTGTAGGCCTGCGCCGAGATGTGGTTCTGCGCAATCGCCAGCCAGGCATCCACCGCCACCGGCAGGCGCAGCGTGTGCACCGCCAGCAGCAGCGCCAGCGCCACCGCCGAGCCGTTCATGTCTTCGTGCATGCCGGACATGTATTTCGCCGACTTCAGGTTATGCCCGCCGGTGTCGAAACAGATGCCCTTGCCGACCAGCGCCACGCGCTGCGCATTTTTCTTCTCTTGGCCTTTGGGGGTATAGGAGAGATGGACGATGGCCGCGTCCTGTTCATGGCTGCCCTGCGCCACCGCGCAGAAAGCGCCGGCGCCGAGTTTTTTCAGACGCTTGAAAGCGTATTCCTCGATTTTCCATCCCTGCTGCTTCGCCAGCGCCCTGACCCTCTCGCGGTAATGTCCCGGCGTCAGTTGGTTGGGCGGCAGTACGGTCAACTCACGGGCCAGCGTGTTGGCTTCCGCCAGCGCCGCCACCGCGGCGAAATCGACCGTTTTGAAACCGCCATACAGCACCAGGCGCTTCAGCGATTTGCCGGGTTTCTTCTTGCGCATCGGCAGTACCGCGCCATTCAACCACAACACATAGAGCGCCTCGCGCGCCAACAGTAAAGCCGTTTCTCCCGTGGCTCCGTGTACCGCAATTTCGATTTCGCGCGGCGCTTCCTCCAACAGCAGCATGGCGGCTTTGCGCAGCACGCTGAGTTGAGCGAAACGCGCTTGCGCGGGATCGATCATGACATAGGCGCAGCGACCGCCGCCGGGCAGGTCGAGCGTCAGCGGCGTCTTGGCGAGTTCCGCGAGTTTCATGTTGCGGCGCTTGAGCACGGCAGTGAGCCGGGTCCTGGCCCCAGCCGGGAGATCGGCGGGGAGGATTTTGAGCAGCGGCAGCACGACCAAGGCATGGATCGGTTTGCTCGCATTGGCAAAGGCGGCGTGTCCGTCCAGCGGCTTGGTACGGCAATCGAGCTTGGCGAGTACCTTAAAACCAAATGCTGGCACAAGCGACATGGGGTTTTTCCTTTAGAATAACCATCGATTATAACAACGCTCTCTTCCTGTCCCTCCATCTTTCCATGCAGCAATACCTCGACCTGATGCGCCACGTGCTGGAGCACGGCCACGAAAAAAGCGACCGCACCGGCACCGGCACGCGCTCGGTGTTCGGCTGGCAGATGCGCTTCGACCTGGCCGCCGGCTTCCCGCTGCTGACCACCAAGAAACTCCACACCAAATCCATCATCCACGAACTGCTGTGGTTCCTGCAGGGCGACACCAATATCCGCTACCTGAAGGATCACGGCGTCTCCATCTGGGACGACTGGGCCGACGCCAATGGCGATCTCGGGCCGGTCTATGGCAAGCAATGGCGGCGCTGGGAAAGCGCCGACGGCCGCGAAATCGGCCAGCTTGCGCTGTTGCTCGCCGGCCTCAAGAACAATCCCGATTCGCGCCGCCACCTGGTCTCGGCGTGGAATCC